>DAOVXH010000022.1 GCA_030636255.1 Methanomassiliicoccales archaeon | reverse complement strand
GAATAGAAAATAATACTGCAATAATGGTCACGTTTTCAAGTAATTTATCTGCAAACACAACCTATACAGTGATGCTAATCAACAATTTGTGGGACAATGCGTACAATTATCTCGATAAAAATTACACGTTCAATTTCACAACTGAAATCAATATTGAAAATGGTACAAGTCCTGAAACAGATAGTGACAATGACGGCGTCCCAGATACTGAAGATGCCTTCCCATTAGACCCAAATGAGACTATTGACACGGACGGTGATGGCATTGGAAATAATGCAGATAATGACGATGATGGTGATGGCGTAATAGATGAGGATGATTATGAGCCATTAAATCCAGATGTGCAGTATAAGAATAATTCTTTTTGGGGGATATTGATTTTTGTTGTTTCCTTATTGGTTTTAATAGTGCTGGTATATCAAGTTAAAATTGATTAACTTCTTGAAAAATCAAAACCACAAACCTATTTTTGACAGCTCACAACTCAGCCCCTATTCCCTGAACCCCAACCCCTAAATAATCAGCCCAAACATTTATCAACATTCCCCCATTTCAGAATTCTGGTAACCAATATGCATGACCTCAACCAATCAGTAGATGACCTGAAACATGATATGGTAATTTTTCTCACAGAGATGTGCAGAATCAAGGCCATAGCCCCGGACAGTGATGGCGATGGAGAGTCCGAGCGGAGCCAGTTCATTCAAATGCGTCTTGACCAGATGGGATTCAAGAACGTTGAGGTAATCACGGTCAAGGATGACCGGGTGAGTGCCGGTTACAGACCAAATATCATTATCACCTTACCTGGTACAGATAAAAAATTGCCTCCTATCTGGGTTATCAGCCACATGGATATTGTTCCTGAGGGTGACCTGGATTTATGGAAGACAGACCCCTATGACCCGGTTATCAAGAGAGGTAAGCTCTACGGAAGAGGAGTTGAGGACAATGGCCAGTCACTTGCATCAAGTCTTTTCGCTGCAAAGGCATTGCTTGATTCTGGTGCCAAGCAAACCAGAACTGTGAAGGTAGCTTTTGTGGCAGACGAGGAAGTGGGTAGCAAGTTTGGAATCCAGCATCTTGTGAAACAGAATTTATTCACAAAGGATGACCTGATTGTTGTTCCAGACGCTGGTTCCCCTGACGGCTCCAAGATAGAGGTTGTTGAGAAATCACATATGCAATTGAAGGTTGTTACCAGTGGAAAACAGGCCCATGCCAGCCGACCACACAAGGGCACAAATGCCTTCAGAGCCGCTTCAAAGTTCGTTGCCAGAATATGTGATGAGCTTTATGAGAAATATGACACCCAGGATTCACTTTTTGACCCTCCATTCTCAACATTCGAGGCAACCAAAAAAGAACCAAATGTTCCAAATGTGAACACCATCCCAGGCGAGGATATTTTCTACATGGACTGCCGGATTCTGCCCCCTGAGAACCTGGAAGAAATTCTGAAGTTCATAAAGAAGATTGCCAAGGAAGTGGAAAAGGACACTGGCGCAATTATCAAGTTTGACAAGGTCAGCATGTCCCAGGCCCCACCTGCAACACCTCCAGATTCACCAATAGTCAAGAAGCTTCAACAGGCTTTGAAAGAGGTAAGAGGCATCGAGGCAGGGCCAATGGGCATCGGCGGCGGAACATGTGCTGCTTTTTTCAGGCAGAAAGGATTGCCAGCCATTGTCTGGGAAACAAATGATGAACTGGCACATGAACCAAATGAGTACACTGTAATAGAAAATCTGGTGAATGATGCAAAGATATTTGCATATCTATATCAATTATAATATAAAACAAATAAAATAATAGTTGACCGCCTGGTTTTTCAGGCGGCCATTATGTTTCAGCTTATGGTGTTTCTTCACCTAGAGTTCCCATGTCCAGAATGAATGGATTGTCTCCATCAGTTAGGATAACATATTCCACATTAGACTCTGGATCTCTCAGTGCTTCGATATACTTCAGCGAGAGAATGTAATCTATTGTAGAATTGTCCAGATTATCAGATTCCGCAGCAAGAATGCGTAATGCCTCTGCCTGGCCCTCTGCCAGTACAACTGTGGAATTTGATTCAGCCTGTGCTATTTTCAGTAACTGAAGTGCTCTCTGCTCTGCAGCCAATAGCTCGAATGTGGCTGTTTGAACGTCAATCTCTGCAGCAACACGGCTCTCCCATGCTACTGTGACTGTTGCCGGGAAATCTAAATTCCTTATCATGACTTCCTCAACTATCACATAGTATTCGGTCAATGCTTGTATTACCCTGGCCTCCACCTCTGCCTCGTATGCGGAACGTTCGAGATTCATCTGTTCTCCGGTCATGTTCCAGTCACTAACAGTGGTTCTTACCTGACTCCTGAGAATGGAAATAATAACAGTCTGCTCGTAGTCCGGATTCTCCACTCTGATATCTCCAACACGGTTCTCTGATAGATGGTACCTGATGGCGAAATCTATCTCCACATTGTATCCGTCTGCGGACCTGGCTGAAATACTCTCCTCTGTGATTTGAGTATTATATCTTACATACTCAACCTGAGTCAAAGGATTTTTAAACTGCCAGCCCTCGTCAAACTGCATCCCTACATCGAATCCTGCAACTGCCACTCCCTTGTGGCCAGCAGGAACGCTGATAACGCATGCACTCAAGATAATAAGCGCTGCAATAAGCACAACGAATACTGCTCCTATTGCGAAGTTTTTATTGTCTTCTATCATTGTTTTTATACTCATTTACTCACCTTTGTGTAATTATATGATTACCTTTGTGTATAATAAATCTCGTGTGGGAATACCTTGGGGAATCCCGAGATTGACTAATCACATGGGGGATGGCCTGTCGTGCACGGTACATTTAATTGCATAGTGGATTTGAGCCTCTAGCTCGAATAAGTATTAGTGTACGACGTTTTCAGAATTGAAGTATATCGCCTTTGGTGAGTTACTTCAACCAGATGCTCATGTAAATAAAATCACAGCCCCACCACTGCTTGGCCAGATATGCTTCAGGAACAAAGCCAATTTTGAGATACAAATTTACAGCAGGAATCAGAACCGCCTGTGTGTGCAGCGAGACCTTGTGGCATCCCTGGGCTTTCAAATATTCCAGTGCATGCTCCATGAGTGCCCTTCCAGCTCCATTTTCCATATAATCCGGATGGACTGCAATATTTCGTATCATGGCAAAGCCGCTGGCTCCTATAATCTCGCCTCGAATTGACCCTGCAATCTTTCCATCAATCTCAGCAATGAAGAAGAACCCAAGTTCATATTCCATGCTGGCTGTATATCTTTCATGGGTGTTCAGGCTCATGTCAAACTCATGTGCTTCAATTGGGTAATGGCCTTTCTCCCAGGTCTCGTGGGCATAGGTCCAGGCCTCTTTCATGACCTGAATGGTTTCATCAATGTCTGGTTCTTCCAGGGCCCTTACAGTGATTGACATGGTATCCAGTCATCACCTAAATAGGTATAAAATTTGCTAATATTCAAATAAACTTAGCCTCGCCTCTTCTCAGCAATCCATTTGAGCTCAAATAAAATTCAATAAGGTTTGCCTGTCTGGATGATGTTGGCCTTCTTGTTTTATCATTCCATTCAATTATCACTCCTTTGCTTGCCAATTTTTTCATTGCATCCAAACCTTTCATACCTATACCTCAAACAAATAATTGCCCTTGGGGTTTATTAGGGGCTCGCTCTGATTATCATTATTGAAAACGTTTTTTCAAGGAAAATCATTAAGTATTCATGTTCACTGGTCGCTGAAAATTAAAGGTGATTATATGCCAATAAAAGAAGGATTTCACGTAAAAGTTGAGTACACTGGTACTCTTGAGGACGGAACACTGTTCGACAGCACAGAAGAGCAGGGCAGCCCCCTGGAATTTCAGGTAGGAGCAAATCAGGTTATAGAGGGCTTCGAAAAGGCCATTGTTGCAATGGACCTGGATGAAGAGAAGGATATAGTCCTTAAACCAGCTGATGCCTATGGTGACTATCAGGATGACATGAAGAGGGAGATTCCAAAGGAAAATATGCCAGTAGAAGAGCTGGAGACAGGAATGACCCTTATGGCAACCCTTCCAACTGGAATGCAGGTTCCTGTAACTGTCATGGACATAACAGATGAGCATGTCACAATTGATTTGAACCATCCACTGGCAGGAAAGACCCTGAACTTCAAGCTCAAGGTAGTTGAGGTCAAGGAAGGGGAACTCAAGGAATGCGACGATGATGGCGGCTGCGGATGCAGTTGCGATTCCTGCTGAACTTAATCAATAAAATTTCCAAATGGGTGCATCATTCAAATGGATGATTTCCACCTATGCAATAAGTGCAGAGTTCTGAACTTTGCACTCCTAATTTATTATATGCTGAGAGCATGGCTTCCATTGAAATGTAGATAACTGGCATTTTCATTTCCTTGCTTATTTCGTCCTGGGACCTTCCACGGGCAATAAAATTATCATCCGGCGGCATGTCAACACCAAAGAGGCAGCCCCTTGGTACGCCGTCCTGGCCGGTTATTCCTATTGGTGGGCTGTAATTGATATGATAGGCCTCCTTGACCTTTGCCTTGTTGTATAGCAAGTCCCTTTCATGCCTAGAATTATTGCCCCTTACCATGCTGTCATCAATTGTAACAACAATCTTTCCTTCCAGGTGTTTCTTACCAGGAAGTAGGTGTAGATTTTTACTTATTGATTTTTCTCGTTCTCCGGAAGTTGAACCCTGGAAGGCACGTTCTCCTCTCATTTTGTAGAATACTGGCTCGAATTTCAGATTAAGGGCATTTGCAAAGCTTCTTGCAGCCACCTCAGGGCTTCTTGGAAGGAATGTTACCAGATCTATATTCTCAGAATCAAAATCCTTAGCCAGTTCCTCACCCAGAGAGCCTCTCACCCGGCGCACACTTGTGCCATTGAGCACAGTGTCCAAATGTGCCAGGTAATTCCATTCAAAGAAACAGTATTTTTTCTTGGGGGTGACAACATCTCTCTTTGAATAAGTGCCATCTGCGCACAGGTAATATGCTGAACCAGGCTCCAAATCTTCAACAAATGTACCTCCATTCTTTCTGAATGCAATATCCTCAGAGGCAACACCATACTTTCCATCCTTCCACCCCAGTACCCCGGGTTTAATGCCAGTCTTATCCCTGAGCACCACAATATTATCCATTCCCTTGGCTGCAATTGCAAGGGTGAATGCCCCTGGAATCTTGTTCAGTAAAGCATCTTCGCCCTGTTCCTTGAATATGTGCAAAAGAGCTTCAGTATCACAGCCAGTGTTCAATATATCATTGTCAATATCTCCAAGATACTCCTGGTTCACCTGGCCATTGTGTACTCCTGCCAGCTCACAATTTCTGATTAGTATATGGTCGCCTCTATCCTCTCTTGTGCCGCCAATGGTATGTGGATGGGCATCTTCCAGTATCTGGTCTTTTCTTCCCCTGGTGGCATATCTCACATGGGCCATGTATGAGTGGTAGTTGGAGGCAGGAAAAATCTTGTGTAAATCAGTAATATCAAAACGGTTTACTGGCCCTTTCCATTTTATTACATCTATCCGGTTATTTCCAACGGCAGCAATACCTGTTGCCTCCCTTCCCCTGTGCTGGAGCGATTTAATTAATGAATAAGCATCATGAAGTGTATGGGCTACGCAAAGACCACAATTATGTCTGATAATTTCTGACATCCTCTCCTCAGTGCTTGATAGCTATATCCACATATAAAGCTGCCTCATTGTCCAGTCACTTCTGGGTGACAAAAATTTATTTAATTCTTCCGAACTTTATTTAAATGATGAATGTATTATCCGTGGCTATACAGGAGCTACATGGGATGCCTGAAGATTTAGACATTGAAGAGGAAGAAGAAGCTAAGGCTTCGGAAGTGCCCAAGATAGGTATCACCGGCCTTCCCAATACAGGCAAGAGTAAACTTTTAATGAAAGTCATTGAAATGCTGGAGGCTGATGAGCTCAAGGTCGGCGGCATGGTGACCGAGGCAATCATTTTCAAGAACAAAAAAGTAGGATTCTATGTAATAGACTGGCTCACCAAGAAAAAGAGAAAATTCGCCCATGAAAATATCGAGTCAAACATCCATGTAGAGGACTATGGCGTGGACATGCGGGCCCTTGATGCTGTTGGTGTCAAGGCCATAAATCAGGCAATAAAAGAGGCCGATGTGATCATAATCGACGAAGTAGGAAAGATGGAAGTTGAGAGTCCTGGCTTCGTGAAGGCTGTTAATGAGGCCCTTGACTGCGATAAGCCGCTTATTCTAACACTGCACAAGAAGTCCAGAAATCCGCTGCTTCAGGATATCAGGCGCAGGGACGACCTCAGGATACTGGAAGTTACACCAGTGAACCGCAATTTACTACCATACAAGATAATCAAGCTCATGAACGGCGAAGTGGTTTAAGGGTCTAGGGTTCAGGGTCTAGTTTTGAAATGTGACCACAACGAAAGAGTTTTATGGAGTTTCGTTCATTCAGTCAATGAGCACAGTTCTTAAGGAGAGAGATGTGCCAGATATAAGATGGAAGAGATAAATATGAAACAATTGATATCAAATTCAGAAATGAAATACCCAAGTTCATTGAAAATGCTTATTCTGTTAATGGCTATATGCCCAATAATTATTGCGCTTGTTTTGATAGTTGTGAATGTTATGCCCATTTTTGATTTGATTATTACTGGCGTTGCACTTGGACTTTTGTTTCTATTGATGGGTATGACTACATTTTATTGTCCAAAGCAGATAATAGTAACGGATTATTATCTGGATATCCATTTTACTAAAGGCAAAGTCAAGCGTTCATACACAAAAGAAATTGTTGGAATAACTGAAACAGTAAATTGGACTATATTGTATATTGGAAAAACTAAGTTCTTTTCAAAGCAATACATCTTATCTTCAAAGGCTGGTGTCGAAATATTTAGCATTTTAAATGATTTAAATCATAAATTCAAACACATTCCATTAAAGGAATAAAATAATACAATAGCCAGGCGCCCCAGGCAGTGGGTTGGCGATGCCGACGGCCATCTTGCCGGAGCCAATCCCCCAGCTTTCTTCGTTTTCCCTAGCCCCTAGCCCCTACTTTTTTAACCCAGTAACATTTCCACGGTTTAATGACCCTTAGCACAATTATCGAAGGCCAGACAAAACTTGTTGTTCCTGACACTGGAAAGGACATAGGGCCAGCTTCCAAAGCGAAAATATTCTACAACCCAGCAATGCGAAGCAATCGCGATATCACTGTGCTCTTTGGCAAGGCAGTTGCAAAGCCAGGGTGGAATGTTCTTGACGCTCTGGGAGGGACCGGAGCAAAGGGAATCCGCCTGGCCAATGAAATTGATGCAGACCTGGAAATTCAAATTAATGACCTGAGTGAGGACGCTTTTCAAACAATCAAGAAGAACATCAAGGCCAATAAGCTGAAAAATGCCAGTGCCAGCAATATGGAATTCAATGCCCTTCTCAGCAATAGTGGCTATGAATGGATAGAGATTGACCCCTTTGGCTCTCCAGTGAAATTTGTGGATCTGGCAGTCCGCCGAACATCCAAGGGCGGAATAATGTCCATTACTGCAACCGATACAGCACCATTATGCGGCGCAAAGCCCGAAACCTGCCAGAGAAGATATCTGGCCAGGCCTATGAAATCCGGGTGCTGTCATGAATTTGGACTCCGAATACTGGTTGGGAACACGGTTCGCCGGGCAGCAGTGCATGATTATGGTCTTGAGCCGGTTCTTGCATATTATCACGGCCATTATTTCAGAGCATTCTTCCGCAAGAAAAAAGGTGCAAGGACAGCAAATGCCTCTCTGGAAAATATTGGATATGTCCAGTGGGATAAAAAGAAGGGTTATTCAGTCCATGAATCGCAGCCCAAAGAAGATTATGTTGGGCCTCTGTGGACCGGCAATCTTTGTGACTCTGCAATTGTGAAACGCATGCTAAAACACTGGGATGAATCCCTTACAAAGGAGTCGCAAAAAATACTTCAGAACCTTGATAGTGAAATATCACAACCACCATATCATTATCACATGGACGAGGTAGCCAGCTTATTTGAATCCCCGCCACAAAAGACAGATTCCCTTGTTGATGAGCTGAGAAAGAAAGGCTTTGAAGCATCTGGTGTTCATTATAATCGGAAAGGTTTTCGTACTAATGCTGGATTGACTCAAATAAAGAAACTTTTCAAGAAGCGATAATTTTAATATGGCTTTCCAATTGGGGAGTTTATCATGGAAGAATGTAAATCATCAATCAGGCAGCCAATAGTCAGCGTTTTGGGCCATGTGGACCATGGAAAAACCAGCCTACTGGATTATATCAGAGGTTCAACAGTTGTATCCAGGGAAGCAGGGGCCATTACCCAGCATATTGGCGCAACAGAAGTTCCTGTCGAAGCAATCTACAAGGTCTGCGGGCCACTGATGAAAAAACAGAACCTGAGCATTCCCGGTCTGCTGTTTATTGATACGCCTGGCCATCATTCATTTACAACTCTCAGGTCAAGAGGCGGAACACTGGCTGATATGGCAATTCTTGTAATTGATATTAATGAGGGCTTGAAGCCACAAACAATAGAATCCATTAATATTCTAAAACGGGCAAAAACACCTTTCATTGTAGCGCTGAACAAGGTCGACCTAACCTATGGCTGGAGAGCACACAAGGGAGAACCGTTCATCATATCTGTAAAAAAGCAGAACAAGGCGGTCCAGCAACTTGTGGAAAAGAGAATCTATGACATTGTTGGAAAGCTCTATGATATGGGATTTTCCGCAGATAGATATGATAAAATTTCTGATTTTACAAAGAACATGGCACTTGTGCCAATGAGTGCCAAGACCGGCGAGGGTGTGGCTGATATTCTCACAATACTTGTGGGACTGGCCCAGCGTTTTCTGGAAGAGGCACTTTGGACTGATGAGTCCGGCCCTGGAGAAGGCACTATCCTTGAAATCAAGGAGGAAAAAGGTCTTGGCCCAACAATGGATGTAATTCTCTACAAGGGCTCAATGAACAAGGGTGACACAATTGTCCTTGGAACTTCCGGTATACCAAAGGTAACCAAGGTAAAGGCAATACTCAAGCCAAAACCACTGGATGAGATACGTGACCCCAGAGAACGCTTTGACTCTGTGGAATGCATCACCGCCGCCTCTGGAGTAAAGTTAGTTGCCCAGGATATTACTGGCGCAGTGGCTGGCGGCATTATCAGGGTTGCAAACATTGATTTGGAATGTGTAGTTGATGAACTAGGGCAGGAAAGCCAGCTATGCATCGAGACACAGGAAGATGGTGTCATAGTCAAGGCAGATGCCATTGGTTCATTGGAGGGCCTGGCATTCGAAGCTAAAGATAAAGAAATTCCAATCAGAAAGGCAGAGATTGGCGACATCTCTCGAAGAGACATAATCGAAACCGCTGCCAAGACAGACCCAACCAGACGAGTAATATTCGCATTCAATGTGAACGTTTTACCAGATGCCAAGGAGGCGCTTCTGGACAATGATGTAAAGCTCATTCAGGGTGACATTGTTTACAAACTCATAGAGGACTATGAGGAATGGCTCTCCGAGAAAAAGCGGGAACTGGAAACTGATTCTCGCAAGGAAATGGTATATCCTGGTAAGATGAAAATTCTGCCTGACTGCATATTCAGGGTCAGCAAACCAGCAATTGTTGGTGTTCGAATTCTTGCAGGTCGCATCAGGATTGGCCAGCGTCTTATTCGTGAGGATGGTCGAGAGGTTGGCAAGATAAAGAGCATCAGGAGTGGAGATGATACCAAGAAAGAGGCAATCTCCGGTGCAGAGGTTGCAGTTGCCATTGACGGTGCTACTTGCGGACGCCAGATAGATGTTGATATGATTCTATATGTTGATATTCCTGGTTCACATTGTAAGGAACTTAACAAGATGGACCTAAACTTTGATGAAAAGGATGTTCTGGAGCAGGTCTGCATAATTAAAAGAAAAGACGATAAGTTCTGGGGCATGTAAAACCGCAATCCGTTCATAGATAATATGCGATTGCGGAATTTTTGATTTTGTCTGTACTCTAATTGATAATCATGCCAGATGCTATATCTGATTCTATTCAGTTATAGCATCCAGCTATTGCTTTCTGACTGTTGTGAACAGCATGACATTTAATTGAATTACTTTCCGTTATCATGTCATTGTCGAACATTTTGCTTCTTTTTGTATGTAGGCATGTTCAACGAGCTTTTTTATTGTTGTCGTTAAATAGGTATTTTTAGCCAGGCTAAGGCTGTAAATTAATATTTCACGGTTGATGAAATAACTATCAAAAAATCTAAATAAGGCCGATTACATATTAGGTATAGGGGTAGTAAGACCTGCCTCTATCATTGACTGAACTTGAATTTATCCAAGACTAAGGTGCAATATGACGCCCTGAAATTTTAGGAAGCCAGTTCTCTATTTCAGAGTAACAACCAAATAGTGACACATGTTAACACGTATCACTATTGGCAAATGCTTGATTTTAGTCCAGATTAAATGAAATTTAACAATAGGAGATTTAAAAATGAACAAGGAAAAATTGAGACTTATCAGGATAGCAGCAATCACAATGAGCGTGATGCTTGGAACCCTGACCATGTGCAATCTCCTGACAGTTATGACCCATGGAATTGAACTGGAAATTCCCGATGAAGGCCAATACACATGGGCAATCGACCCTGTGGACATGAAGATGATAATAATGTCTGAGTTCACTGTCAAAAATCACGGTGCCTATGATATTGAGAACATAGATATCAATGCCAGAATTATTACTGGCCAGGGCAAGGAGCTTCTGAATTATGAGGAAAAAGATCTGGCAGTGTCCAGTGGTTCTGACAAGAAATTTGACATAATTCTGGACATATCCCTAAACGATATTGAGCTGGAGAACTGGCTCACACTTCTTTACATGGACACCACACTGAGTCTTGTGGTTGACATTGATGCTGAATACATGTTCGGCCTCATCCACCTGACTGTTGATGAAACCCTTGATCGTGACTGGATTGCCCCACTTTCCAGCTATGCTCCTGAGCATGACATAATGCCCTGGATACTTGGTGCCTTTGGATCTTATTCAATGGCCATTGACCAGCAAATATGGGATATTCAGAAGACTGCTGTTGAATACCTAATGGAGGTTGATGAGTTCTATTATGCCTCGGAGGACGGCTATGAGATTCTTGTTACTGGCCAAAATTCTTCTGGAGAATTGCGGGAACTTGAGTGCGCTATTACCATTCCGGTGGATGCCCTTTCCGGGAACATTATGCTTGAATACAGTATGACCTTTGGAATTGTGAATGACATTGTGGTGATAAACGTCCAGGAGGTGAAAGTTGTCTATGCCAGCAACTGATAGACGAATATCCATAAAAGCAATTATCGCGCTGCTATTCTATCTGATAATACCGCTGACTGCAATTTTCATAATAATCGCCACCTATCCAGAATTATCCAAGGAACGTTTCGTAACAATGGTCTACTGGTTCGTGCCACTTGCAATCATTCTGGTGCTGATATCTCAGGCAAGTATTCGCTACCCCAAAGGCCATAATATGACCTTTTTCCTGGACATAACATATGTGGTGTTCACAGTGCTATGGCTATTTGCATTTATTGGAGGAGGTCTAAGCATCACTCAGTCATGGGGGGAATATGAGTTCACCCTGCATCTCTGGAAATATGTAGTGGTAATTCTCTTTGTGGCTGTGTTCAATATGATTTACTACACACTGGAATGGAAAACTTACAGAAAGGAAATTAATCAAGCTTCCTAAATTACCGCATAAGTTTTATCTATCCCCATACCTATACATGGTTGGAGAGAGTAGTGTGGAAAAGAGAAAATATCATTTTCATTCATGTACTAAAACAGCTGGTAAGCCATTCGAGCATGGGCCCAGATGTCCATTATATCTAAAGATTCACGAGTACCTGAAAAGCAATGGCTGGGGCCAGATATATTACAATGCATACAAGACCGGCACTGGCGACATATGCAATTCAAAATACAGACGGCTGGAAGACCTAGAGGACAAGGATGTTCTCAGTATGCTAGAAGTGAACATTGAAGGAACAAAAAAGACCTGCACCCTCACTGCTATACTTGATACGTACAACCCAAATAATATCCTTAAGTCAATAGGCCATGTGCGTGAAAAGGATATTATAACCGGCCTGGACGGATTTTTTGATGGGAAAACGCTTCCTTCGGAATGATTAGTGACAAAGTCATCAAGGTGATGCTCAATAGCACCAGATTTTCAAAAAAGTATAGCATCATATTAATGATTAAAATAAATTAAAGAGGGGAGCGGTTGGCTCCCCATTTTAAGGTTGTTTCAGAGATTTTCTTCGCAAATATCAATCAGCTCATTTGCATAGTTCTGCAATAGAATCTGGATATCTGGGTCTGATACTCTGTTCTCTATGAAGGGCAGTATGTCCTTTGTCAGCTTGTTGATGGCAATGTTATACTTGCCTGCATCCATCAGCTTCTCTACGACATCGAACTTTGATTCCAGAGCATTCTGTGCGCCTGGCTCGAATGCCTCCTCTGGAAGGTCCTCAATGTCCAAATCACCATCTCCGATGACTATGTAAGTGCTGGCTCCATACCAATCAATCCTGTATGTGCCTTCAGGAACCTGGGTTCCATAATCCTGTTCAGTTATGTCAATGCCATAAGAGTTTTCCCAGTACTCAACATTATAGGGAAAATTAGTTATCTGGTGCCATGTGACAGTATATACACCAGGGGAATTCATAGCACATAACACATAAGGGCTGAAGACATAGTACTTTCCGTCATCAATATTGACTACCTCTATGTAACGAATGTAATTTGAACCACCTGGAAGATATACGAAAACATCAATTGCTTCTCCAACTTCGTAGGTCATTTCCTCTGTCCAGACATAATTTTCACCTGGCAATGGATTTGGAATTGGTATAATGGGATCTATAACAACCCAATTATCTGAGGATACAGAATCCCCAACTTCCGCGGTCACTATTCCCATGGTCATGAATACCATTGAGAATGCTAATATACTTGCAAACATTTTGTTTATTTTCATTATTTTTCCTCCTTATCTGGAAAAGAGATTTCTCTCAATTTCTCTTCCCCGAGGGGAAGCCGATTGTAACACTTCTACATAAAGCTTACTTTTCTTTTTTAGTATGTTATTTAGAATTATTCTCCCCATATAATTTTCAAAATCGCGATATTATTGAGAATAAGTTAGATTTTACTTAAAATCATCTCCGCCAATATAGATTAGTTGCGAAGATTAGCAAGGATATGCTCAATGACAAAGATAATCAATGAATTTATTGAGCGGCATCCCATCTTCCCATCTCAGAGTAATATTGCCGCCCTTTGTTGTATGCACCTTTGGAATTCTTCTATTCAGGGTTTTATTGCTACCAGATAGTCCATCAATTTCTATTGTGGATATGCGCCAGGGATCCTCTCCCCTTACTCCTTTCAGTCTATGTGCATAGATTGGAAACATCTTTGCCCGTTCACATTCCTCCCGAAGCTCATGGGCCTGTTGAATCAAGTGCTGGGTATTGCTTAAATGAAGTACTTTTTTTGCAGAAAATTTTACCTCTATTGGAAACGAAATATCGCCGCGAATGGCAACCAAATCCACTCCCAATGAGCCAGCCGCTCTTATCACTATGAAGGGCTTTTCCAGAATCTTCAGGTAATTGAAATGAGTATCTGAATCAAATGCCTTAATCTTTTTCCGGATAAATTCCTCGTCACCGTGGAGAATGAATTTTAATTCGCGTTCATATTGACTGTAGGACATGGCACTGGGTATAGGCCAGTTATCTAATAATCTTTTGTAAATAAAGTATTAAATGGATATATCGTATTCAGGTTATGGAGTAAGCATGTCTGAAGTGGTTTATGAATTTGATATCCAGATAGATGAAAATGATTTGGCAAATCTATATTTGCACAATCATGGCTTATCAGAGAATAAATGGACTGCCTCAGTAATTCAAACATTGATATTCTTAACAATAATGTCATTTCCCGGAATCATTGGATT
>DAOVXH010000150.1 GCA_030636255.1 Methanomassiliicoccales archaeon | reverse complement strand
CTGTGGAATATCCGGTGCAGAGCAGGCAGCCATTATTCTGTCATATGGCGCGTGTTCAGGCAATCCCTTGGAACCGTCAGCAAAAAGAACATCAATTCTATCATGCAGCCCTATCTGGGCAATATGTTTTTTAGCGTTTTCAGTAAGCTCTTCAACAATGTCAATTGTATAAACATGGCCTGTTGCCCCGACCATGTAGGCAGCTAATGCTGCGTGATAGCCAGAACCACAGCCAATCTCCAGAACAGTCATGCCCTTCTCCAGTTCCATAAGCTCCAGCATCATGGCAACCATATGCGGAGCAGATATTGTCTGGCCGCCACCGCCAATCGGGATAGGGGTATCTGCATGGGCATATCTCTGCATTTCCTCGGGAACAAAAATATGTCTGGGTATCTTCTCCATGGCCATTTTTACGCCTTCGGTTTTGATATAGCCAGAAGCCTCCAGCTTTCTAACCATTTCCATCCGGGCCTCGTCATGCATCGACCCTTGTATCGGATTCTTGGATTAATAAAATTATCGTTTGATAACAATGGTCAGAATATCATCGTTCAGCAGCTCATGGTCCAGGCCAACTGTCTGACCAGGAAACTTGGCGCTGGGGCCCCAGACCTTGGAATATCTGAACTTGTTCTGAAAGTCACGATGAATACCTGCGCATACATTTCCAACGGTTGAACCGGCGGTAATGACCATTGGCTCGTCCATGTCTGCTGGCTTGCCCTGTGGCTTCATGTAAATATTAATGAATTTCAATGCTTCATAGACAATGTCCTTGAAATCCTGAATTCCGATTTCTGCATCTGCGGAGATTGGAATACTTTTCCAGTTGCTAAATTTCTTTATGAGTTCATTCAGGGACCACTTATCTATCAGGTCAATCTTGTTCAGGACCAAAATTGCTGGGATATACACACGATTACTGGAAAGGAAGTCAATGAGCTGGTCGGTTGTAACATCTTCACGAATAACCACGTCTGCGCTGATATAACCATATTCCTTCACAATATCAGTGGCCAGGTCTTCGTCTATGTGAGTTAGCTCAAGAGTGGAATGAATTTCTATTCCGCCTCTGTCTCGCTTTGAAATATTAATATCTGGAGGTCGGCCATTAAGGCGTATTGCCGCGGCCTCAAGTTCCTTGGTAAGTGCCTCAAGCTGGGGATTGAAAACATCCAGGAATATCATAATAAGGTCCAGAGAACGAATAACAGAAAGAATTTCTTTTCCACGGCCCTTGCCAGTGGATGCGCCTCTCACCATTCCAGGCATATCCAGAACCTGAATTTTAGCACCATGGAGGTTCATTACACCGGGAATAACATCCAGTGTGGTGAACTCATAGGCCCCAATCTCGCTCTTTGCATCGGTGATTTTGGTTAGCAAAGTACTCTTGCCAACACTGGGAAAGCCCACAAAACCAATTGTTGCATTGCCTGTTTTTCGAACCGCATATGTCCGACCAGTGCCTCCGCTTGCAGCAGCTGCAGCCCTTTTCTCGGACTCGTCCCGCAATCGAGAAATCTTGGCCTTCAACTTACCCAGATGATGCATTGTGGCCTTGTTCTTCTTGGTCTTGTCTATTTCGTCTTGAATTTCCTGAATCTGTTCTTCTATGAGTCCCATAGCTGGACTCAGCAATAAAGCGCAGAATATATAATTTATTATATGGCGAGAGTTTTAAATTTGAGTTTCATATTCCCTCTCTTGATGGGAAAAAAGAAAGCTGGCACCCTGAGAAAATATCAGGGTTTCAATCGTGACGCAAAATTGATGATAAGCGCAGGTTTAGTAAACTTCCTGGGTTTTGGCTTACTGGGTTTTTCTCTGGTTCTGTACCTGAAAGTGCTGGGATATTCCACTGTTGTTTATGGCTCTCTATTGCTGGTAATGGAAATTTCCAATGTATTAGTTCTATTGGCCAGCGGTGCCATGGCTGACCGTCTGGGCCGGAAAAAGATGCTCATCCTCAGTGCCATTCTTGGAACTATAGGTTACGGATTGTTCGCATTCTTTGACACAATGTTGGCCTTCACCCTGGCAATAATACTTCTTGGAGCCAGCAGTGGATTCTGGGGCCCTGCTTTCAATGCTCTCATGACTGTCAAAGCCAAGCCAAAACGCAGAAAATACCTGTTCAGCCTCAACTCAATAGTGGGCAATATGGGTTCTGGATTTATTACCCTAATCGGCGGATTCATTCCGATTTTCTTCATATCCTTCTTCAATTTTCAGATAGAGCCAGCATACCAGATGATATTTTTCATGGCCTTCTTTCTCAAAATTGCCAGCGTTCTGATAATTATTAAAATAAGACCAGATAGAACCATAAAGCCAAAATTGGATGCAGAGGGTAAACCTGAGAAGAAACCCTGGCTTTTACTTCTAAAATTCTCACTACCAGCAGTATTCACAGGCATTGGAGCAGGAATGTTGGTCCCGTATTTTCCTCTGTACTTTGACTTGCGATTTGGACTGGACATTGCTGAAATTGGAATTTTCTTTGCCATATTGGCCTTTGTCATGGCAATCATGACAATATATCTACCAAGACTGGCTGAACGAGGAGGCACGGTTCTCACAACAACGTCATTTCATGTTATAGCAATACTGGCTATGATATCCATACCATTCACGCCATGGCTGGCTGGAGTTGTATTTCTTTTTGTGTTCAGAGCCGCTCTCATGAACGTGCCAGGCCCAATAATGACCAGTTTTATGATGGGCAAGATTCCTGGAACGGCCAGGGCAACTGCCAATAGCTCGGTTCAGTTCTCCTGGATACTCACACATGCGGTTGGTGTATTCATAGGCGGCTTTCTCTGGGAAATGGATGACCTGAAACTGCCATTCTATATTGCAACTAGTCTTTACATTATTTCAACCATTCTTTATTTCAGCTTCTTCGTTAGAACAGACGATGGAGAAAAGGAAACTAGCATGACATGGCCCTGGTTCAGACATCTTTTTAGACGCCACTAACCTTAAATTAAGGCATTCTATTGTACCATCATGACATCTGTGCTGTGTATTGCTGGCCTGGACCCTTCAGGCCATGCTGGATTATCTGCTGACATTCGGGCGCTGGAGTTTCTCGGAGTCAAGCCATTACCAATAGCCAGTGTTCTCACTGTACAGAATTTAAAATCATTCTCAGAATTTCAACCTGTCCGTCTGGACATCATTAAAAAACAGATAAATGCTATTTTGGAAGATGAGAAGCCAGGAACTGCAAAGTTGGGTATTCTCGGGACCGCCGAAATTGCCAGTACTGTGGCAGAAATGCTTCAGGATGCAGAAATTCCCATTATCACTGACCCGGTGCTGGGAACCTCCACTGGATACAGCCTTGCAGATGAAGAATTGATGAATGCCTATATTCAGGATGTTTTTTCCGCAGCATATCTGGTAACCCCCAATTCCCATGAGGCCAGTATTATTTCTGGGATAGATGTTGTGGATCCTAAAAGCGCCAGGAACGCCTGTCAGATAATATTCGATATGGGCCCAAAGGCAGTTCTTGTGAAAGGTGGTCATTTCCAGACTGGCAGGGGCACAGACATACTCTTTGACGGGTCAGAGTTCTACGAGTTCAATGGCCAGGAAGTTACCGGTGAATTCCGTGGAACTGGCTGCACATTATCATCATTAATCGCAGGATATACCGCCCTTGGCCTGAAAGTTCATGAGGCAGTGGAAAAGGCAAAGGATGATTTTGTCCGGGTGCTGGAAGCAGCAAGCCAGCAATGCAATGATATTACATTCAAAGAACCAATGACACCAAAGAAAGCAAATATCTGGCACTCTGTGAACAATGCAATTTCAAAGATACTAGCTATTCTTCCGGCTGAGTTTATTGCAGAGGTAGGAAACAATCTGGCATTTGCACTTCCCGGTGCAACTGGGCCCGAAGATATATGCTCGCTTGACTCACGACTATTGGCCAAAGGGGAGCGGGTTGTTACGCTTGGAACCCCTGTTTTCGGAAGAAAGTCCCATATTGGTCGGGTGGTACTGGCTACCATAGCCCATGACAAGGAGATGCGAAGTGCAATGAACCTGCGCTTTTCAGATAATCTGGTAAGCCAGATAGAAAGAGCTGGCTACAGAATTGGTTCCTTCAGTCGGGCAGAGCAGCCTGAAGACTCAAGCTCAATGGAATGGGGCACTGGGAATACTATTTCTGTTCTTGGCTATGTTCCAGACGCAGTTTATGACCGTGGCGGTGTAGGAAAAGAGCCAATGATTCGGCTTCTGGCCAGAAATCCCTCGGAACTTGTTGATAAACTGAGAAGAATACTGGAGGCAAAGCAGTGAACATAGGCATGTTCACAGACTCCTGGCTACCTACCATGGACGGTGCAATTGCAACCATTCTTAAGTTCAGAGAAGGCCTGGAAAAAAGAGGCCACAAAATCTATGTTTTTGCTCCTGAGGATTTGACTGGCAAGATAAAGGAAGATGAAAAAACTTTCCTGTTCAAGGCCACCGAGTTCAAGCAGTACCCCGGGTACAGACTGGCTATACATCTTTCAAAGCGCAAGGACCTGCTCATTAAGGAGCATGATATCCAGATGCTTCACAATCATGGAGTTGCCTTCATGGCACTGAAGGGCATGTTGGCCTCCAGGCATCTGCATCTGCCCATTCTCACCCATTTCCATACCTGGGTCACAGAGGCAATCCAGTATTATCCAATTAATCTGGGTGATGACCTAATGGAAAGACTTTCCTGGCGGTACCTCCGGTCCCTGTGCAGACGAAGTGAT
>DAOVXH010000205.1 GCA_030636255.1 Methanomassiliicoccales archaeon | reverse complement strand
TGTGCCGATTCCGATGACCGTAGCGCCTCTGGCACTGACCTCTCCGATATTGCCCAGCATTTTTTCATATGTCTGGTCCTTCACTGCAATTGCAATGACCGGTGTTTCCTCGGTTACAAGGGCTAATGGGCCATGCTTTAGCTCTCCGCCTGGGTATCCTTCTGCGTGGATGTAAGAAATCTCTTTCATCTTCAAAGCGCCTTCCAGAGCTACCGGAAAATTCATGTTCCTGCCAAGGAAGAACATGCTTTTTGAATCGGATATTTTTTCAGCCAGTTCTATTATCTGGTCTGAATTGTCAAGAACTGTTTTTACGTGTTTGGGCAACTTTCTCATTTGATTGGATAGATGTCGAGCTTCGTCAATTCCCAGAGCTTGTTTTGCCACACCTACCTTGATGGACAGTGCAAGGAGCGCGATTAGCTGGGTGATATAGGTCTTGGTTGCTGCAACTCCCACCTCCAGTCCGGCTCTGGTGTAGAATATATGGTCTGTTTCTCTGGTTATGGTGCTGCCAACAATATTGACGATTCCCAGGGTATCAAGGCCTCTTTTCTTTGCGGTCCTCAGGGCTGCCAGTGTATCGCTTGTTTCTCCGCTCTGGCTTATTCCAATGATAAGTGGATTGGATGTTACAGGCGATGAAAAACGATATTCCGAGGCTATATCTACTGTTGTTGGAGTGTTTGCAAATTTCTCGAACATGTATTTTCCAACATAGCCAGCATGATAGGATGTTCCGCATGCAATAATCTTGATTGTGTCAGGCCGAAGGTTCAGTGAATAGCCGTTCTCTGTGTTCAGATTGGCCCCGATAAGGGTGTCCATGATAACATCTGGCTGATCAAATATTTCCTTTAACATGAAATGTTCATAACCACTTTTTTCAGCACCCTCAAGGTTCATCTCGATCCTTTGCCATTTGCGCTTTACTGGCTTTCCATCAAAATCCATTATTTTGACTTCGTCCTTGGTGAGTGTGACTATCTCCTGATCCAGAAGATATATCATCCTGTCAGTGTACTCCAGGATGGCAGGAACATCCGAGGCCAGGAAGTTTTCTTTTTTGCCAATGCCAACCACAAGAGGACTGATGTTCCTTACTCCGACAATCTTGCCATTCTCCTTTCCATGAATTGCAGCAACTGCATAGCTGCCTTCCAACCTTGCAACGGTCTTCAGCATTGCATCTTCAAGATTTCCGTCATATAATTCTTCCAGAAGGTGGACAATCACTTCAGTATCAGTTTCAGAGCGGAATACATGGCCTCGTTTCATGAGTTCTTCGCGAAGTGCCATATTATTTTCTATTATGCCATTGTGCACCAGTGCGATTTCCTCATTGCAATCATAATGTGGGTGCGAGTTGTTCTTCAATGGAGGGCCGTGGGTAGCCCATCTGGTATGGCCAATACCGTACTTTCCCTTCATTTCAGGTAATACACTATCCAGATGTGCCATATCTCCCTTGTCCTTGATAAGCTGGAGCTTGCCGTTTCCCACAACAACTCCTGCGGAATCATAGCCTCTGTATTCCAGCCTTTTCAGACCTGAGATGATAATATCCCGGGCCTGGCGATTGCCTGTGTATCCGATTATTCCGCACATTTTGTCTCACATAACCTTTGTTTTACTCTCAATATTGCAGTCAACCCTTGAATGATGTCCTATCCTGCAATCAGAACCGATAATAATGCCTGGTTTGGTGGAAACCTGGCTGCCAATGGTGGTCTTTTCTCCCACAAGGACTCCAAGTCTATCAACCCGCTTGCATTCCTCATCAAGGTCAACATGGGCCTCTGCCTCAACTGCAGAGAACTGGGGGCCTATTTCCACTCCCTCGCCTAATACTGAATGGGAAACATATGAGCCAGAACTTAATTGCACATCCTCCATTAGGACACTGTGCTCCAGTACAGTAAAAGGACCAATACGTACATTGTCACCAATGCTGGTTGATGGGTAAATGCAAACAGAAGGACCAATCTCGCAGCCCTCGCCTATGACCACTGGACCCATTATATGAGTGCCAGAACGGATGATCGTTCCCTCGCCGATGGTCACAGGGCCTTTCATTGTCACGCCCTTGTCAATACGACCGGCTGTCTTGCTGCCACATTTTCGAAGTGCAACTGCATTCATCTCCAGAATGTCCCAGGGGTACACAACATCACTCCATACCTTGGAGGTCTTTACTGCGGTAACTTTCGTATCTGGAATTATTTTCTGGATAACGCTGGTAAGGTCATATTTTCCTGACTTCATGACCTTATCAATTATATTGAAAACATCATCGCTTAATTTGTATATGCCAGTGCTGATAAGATTACTTATGTGATACTGGGGTTTTTCCACTATGTTCTTCACCGAGTCACCGGAAAGCTCTACCACACCGTATTTTGAGGGATTTTCACTCTCTGTGATGACCATGCGGTACTTTCCCTTCTTGGCCAGCAAGTCATCGATTAGACTGGGGCTGATAATATTATCACCTGGAAGTAAAAGGAAATCTCCCTTCACCTTGCCCTTGACCATGGACAGTGCATAGGCGGTGCCAGCTTTTGCAACACGCTTTTTCTGCTCCACGTATTTTATCT
>DAOVXH010000054.1 GCA_030636255.1 Methanomassiliicoccales archaeon | reverse complement strand
TCCGCCTGGCTGGATATATCCACCAGACCCAACAGAGACCTCGGCATCACTGGGAGGAACAGTTGCAACCAATGCATCTGGAGCAAGGTGCTTCAGTTTCGGCCCTACAAGAAACTGGGTTCAGGCAATACGAATCATGCTGGCAGACGGTGAAATTCTTGACATAAAAAGAGGCCAGACATTTGCCCAAGATGGTATATTAAACTTCAAGTCAGAAAACGGCAAATCATATTCCATAAAAATTCCAGATTACAATATGCCAGACATAAAAAATGCTGCTGGTCTTTTTTCAAAAACAGGCATGGATCTAATTGATTTATTTATTGGCAATGAAGGCATTTTGGGAATATTTACTGAGATAACTATTCGAGTTCACAGAATGAAGGGTGCTCCAGTCTCGGACATTGCATTTTTTGCCTCGGAAAAGGATGCAATGGCATATGCAGACGAACTTCGACCAATGCGGGGAAAGGGAATATTGGCAATAGAATATATGGATTCTAAATCTCTGAAATTTCTAAGGAATGAACATCCTGAACTAAAAGATGAATTTCAGACTGCTGTGTTCGCAGCAACCAAGAGCGATAACCTAGACAAAATATCAAAAATAATGGCCAAGCACAATGCACTGGAAGACTGGTGCGCCCATACCTTTGCCAATCAGCGAGATTTGAAGGAGTTCCGGCACGCGCTTCCAGACGGAATTAATGCCTATCTGAAACAGCATAAGAGCTACAAACTTGGAACAGATTTTGTTGTGCCTGTGGATAAATTTCCAGAAATGATGGAAAACTACCGTGCCGCAGGCGAAAAATTTTTCAGCCAGTTCCCCAGGGAAGGAATGCATTACACGATATTTGGGCATATCGGCGACTGCCACGTGCATTTTAATTTTATTACTGCAAGTGATGCTGAAAGAACTGTGGCAAAGAAGCTTTATTTAGAACTGGCCAGGCAAGCAATATCCCTTGGCGGTACTATATCCGGGGAGCATGGTGTTGGCAAGAAATCTATCCCTGTTGGCGAAAAAAATATGCCATATCTTGAATTGATGTACGGAGAAGCTGGATTGCAGGAAATTGCCAGGGTTAAGAAGGCTTTAGATCCGGAGCTGCGGATGAATTTGGGGAATATGGTGCCACTGGAGGCGCCTTATTATATGTGAGCCTCCAGTTTTACAATTTTTAAAAAAAATTGAATCCCATTGAGTATTTTGAGTGATGGCCCCGTCTCCAGGATTCATCCCTTTTTCTTGACGTCAATAATCTGCAAAGACCGAATTTCTAACCCCATGTCAATGAATATTTGATTTGAGGATTCAAATACCTGATTCGCTACAACTGCTGGGTCATGGTCTATTTCCTCATAACTCATGGTTTTGCACGCGTAATAAATCTGGCCCTCGATTACCTTGCTGGCTATTTCTGTAATTTCCTGCGGCGTCTTCTTCAGAAAATGTTCTGCAGCAGCATAGAGCTTTTTTTTATCATGTGAGATAACTATCGTGGATGACCCCTTTACACGGACTTTGGTTCCCATTATCTTGGTTGGCAGATTATTTAATTCCAAATCTATTGAGTAAGGTCCCATATCCATGAATTCATATTTTTCAATGATAGGAACTACAAAGGTTCCACCACCGGTTATGACCATATAGCCAAGCCCATCTGCAGTCCTACGGCCATAAACGACCATTGCTTTGTTTGGTGGTACTTTTTTATACCTACTGGCATAGATTAATAATGCAATTATTGTACCCACTACGATCAAGGTAACATAAATTATCATAAACTTCACCCATTCACAAATCAACAAGTTACCATAAATAACTTGTGTCAGGTTTGTCCCCTCTCCAGATTCACGCCGGAACCAAAGGTTCCGTCTGCTCGAAAATTGTAAATTTTTCGTGAACTAAAGTTCAAATCCTTTCGCTGTGCAATTTTTTTGTAAATAAAAAAATTGGTCCCCTCTCCGGGATTTGAACGCGGGATCTGCTGATATCGGCTGATAACTGGCCATAGCCAGTGAATCTACTACAGTCAGCCGCTCGAGCCAGGCTAAGCTAAGAGGGGAACAAGGTTGCGTGTAATACTGACCAATAAAACCAGCCAGATAACGCGTCATAAAACCGATTTTGTATAAAAGGTTTTATCATGGTTTAAAAAAATATTATAGAGTCAACTTAACTCGCACGAGGTGTCGTGCTCGGCATGCTTGAATTACAAACATAATTCAATCTATTTCGGAAAATAAGTTTCCTCAACACGCCTGAAATCCTTTGGCTTTCAGTCTGCTCGCAAAATACGGAGTGGTTTGCGTTAGGATGAAACTTACTTTCATCAGATTCACAACGAAGTGTCGTTGTTCGTAATAATGTATACTATCTGTTTCCAAAGGCTTATTATATAGGGGCTATTTCCACGCATCAATGAGAGATTGGTTTTCTGCCAGGACGAAAAGGCTTGAAGTATCAGGAATACGCAAGATGTTTGAGCTTGCAGGCCCTGACTCTATTAATTTGGGACTGGGTGAGCTTGACTTTGAACCTGCAAAGGCAGCCATAGAGGCACTGGACGATGCAGTTCGGGGCGGGCATAATGGATATGGCCCAACAAGAGGTATTCCAGAATTACGAGAGGCACTGGCTCAGAGGCTTACAAAATATCGGCCTGACGTTGAGACAGAAAATGTCCTTGTCACAGCCGGTGCAACCCAGGGTTTACTTGTAAGTGCAATGACCTTGTTTGATCACGGAGATGAAATATTAACTCCTGACCCGGGATTCGTAATCTATCAGCCCCATGTAATCATGTGTGGGGCAATGCCATTAAGATACCATATGCGGCAGGAAGATAAGTTTCAACCAAATTTGGATGAAATCTTGGAATTAATAACTCCAAGAACAAAGGCAATTATCATTAATTCACCAAATAATCCAACATCTGGCATGCTTGAGAAAGAAACACTCAAGGCCATCAGAGACATTGCCGCAGATCATGACCTGGTAATTATTTCAGACGAAGTTTATGACGAAATTGTCTTCGATGGTGAGCATAATTCAGTCCTTGATGCAGAGTATGACAATATTGTTTATGTGAATTCATTTTCAAAAACTTATGCAATGACCGGATGGCGTGTTGGATACCTGGCATCATCAAAATATATGATTAACCAGATTTCAAAAATGCAGTATTACAATATTGCTTGTCCGCCTACACCGCTACAGAAGGCAGTGCATGCAGCAGTTATTGCGCCTCAGGATGAGCTTTATGAGCGGGTTAAAATACTAAAAAACAGGCGTGACATCATCATCAAACGAATAAATGACATAGAGGGCTTTGAATGCCTCAAACCAAGAGGGGCTTTCTATGCATTCCCAACATTTGACCATGACATTTCAGGCGAAGATTTCGCAATGAAATTACTAAAAGCCGGCGTTATTTGTGCGCCTGGCTCGGCATTCGGAAGGAGTGGCGAGAGACATCTTAGATTCTCTTTCGCAAACTCGACAGAGAACATAGAGAAAGGAATGGATATAGTGGAGAAGGTGGCAGCGGAAATACCAAGAAAAACATGATTTATGATTATTAATGTAAACTACTGGCTATCAAAATATTAGCCAACTGTGCATTATTTAATAAAACACCAATAAGGTGATAAAATGACAGACGTAAAAAGATACGAGACGGAAATAGAAGGAAAGAAACTGATAGTAGAGACAGGCAAGATGGGGCATCAAGCCTCAGCTGCTGTGACTGTACAGATGGGAGAGACTGTTGTAATGGTTACAGCTATGATCTCAAAGAACGCAAGGGATATTGATTTTTTCCCGCTTATGGTAGACTATGAGGAGAGATTCTTCGCAGCTGGCCGAATAAAGGGCCCAAGGTTCACCAAAAGAGAGGGAAGACCATCAAATGAAGCAGTTCTCATAGGAAGAATGATTGACCGCGGATTAAGGCCATTATTCCCTCAGAGCATGAGGAATGAAGTGCAGATTATTATCCTGCCACTGGCACTGGACCACGAGAACAGACCAGACATAGTAGGAATGATTGGTGCATGTATTGCACTGCACATGTCCGAGATACCTTTCGACGGCCCAATTGGCGGTGTAAGGCTTGGAATGAGCGGTGGATTCCCAATCATCAACCCAACAGTCGAAGAGGTTGAACTTTCAGACCTTGAGCTGGTTGTAATGGGCGATGGCGAGAGAATCTCCATGGTAGAGTGCGAGGCAAAAGAACTGGCTGACGCTGAAATGGTTAAAGCATTTGATGCTGCATATGAGGTATTAGGACCTCTAGCCAAGTTCATTGATGATATCAGAAAGGACATTGGAAAGCCAAAGCTCACAGGTGACCAGATAACAATGAAGGGCGGCCTGGATGAGGCAGATAATGCAATTGTCGAGGAAATGAAGGCAGCTGCAATGCCGCATCTGGACAAGTTCCTGTTCAATACACCAAAGGGCTCCAAGGGCGAGCGAAAAGTTATATTGAAGGGACTGGAAGAAATGCTCATAGAGCAGTTTTCACCCAGGTTTGTGGAAGAAAAGGGTGATGAGGACGCTGCAAAGAAGCATGTGAAGAAAATTATTGGCTCATTCTTCTTTGATTTCATTGAATCCGAGGTTACCCAGGCAATTTTGCAGAAGGATTTGAGGGTTGACGGTAGAAAGCTTGATGAGATTCGAACCCTGAAGTCAGAAGTTGGTTTGCTACCAAGAATTCACGGAAGTGGATTGTTTGACAGAGGAGAAACCCAGATACTTTCAATTGTTACGCTGGGTGCGCCATTTGACGTGCAATCAATCGAGACAATGGAAAGCGATAGCAAAAAGAATTACTTCCATCATTACAATTTCTTGCCATACTCGGTTGGAGAAGTAAAGTTCATCAGGGGAGCTAGCAGGCGTGACATAGGACACGGAACCCTTGCAGAAAAGGCCCTTGTGCCAATGCTTCCGGAACTGGAAGATTTCCCATACACAATTCGTGTGGTCTCGGAGACAATGAGCTCAAACGGCTCATCATCAATGGGCGCTACTTGTGGTTCAACACTTTCATTAATGGATGCTGGTGTACCAATAAAGAAGCCAGTTGGCGGAATTGCCATGGGAATTGCATCAAGCGGTGACAAGTGGAAGGTAATTACTGATATCCAGGACCTGGAAGACGGCCCTGGTGGAATGGACTTCAAGTTCACCGGAACAAGAGATGGAATAACCGCAGTTCAGATGGACACAAAGACACGTGGTCTTAGCAAGGAAATTATTCATGCAACATTCCCTCAAATGAGAAAGGCCTTGAATGAAATAATTGACTGCATTGAGGCAGCAATTCCAGAGCCAAGGAAAGAATTGAGTGTTCATGCACCAAGGATTATCAGCTTCAAGATAGACCCAGAGAAGATTGGCGATGTTATCGGGCCAGGCGGAAAGGTTATCAGAAAATTGACTGATGAATTTGACGTAAAGATTGACATTAATGACGACGGTCTGGTAATGATTACCACCACCAATGCAGAGCATGGTGAAGCTGTTGAGAAGAAGATTAAAGAAATTGTCCGGGAAATTGAAATCGGCGAGGTCTTTGAAGAGGCGGTTGTTGTAAAAATCATGCCATTCGGTGCCTTTGTGAATCTGACGCCCGGCAAGGACGGTATGCTTCATGTCTCAGAGATAGAATGGGGCCGTGTCGAGAATGTCACTGACCGTGTTAATGAGGGTGACAAGCTGAAGGTCAAGGTCATCAAGATGGAAAGGGGCAAGATAGATGTGTCCATGAAGGCACTTCTACCCAAGCCAGAGGGCTATGTTGAGCCACCAAAGAGGCCAAGAAGGGACGACCGAAGAGGTGGCGATAGGCGTGGCGGCGACAGAAGGTCTGGAGGCCGCGACGATCGCAGAAGCGGTGGTTATGACCGCAGGGACAGAAAGCCAAGGGATGATGACAAGCGCAAGGAAGACAATCAGAACCGGGACGGCTTTGCCAGTGAGCGCAAGGACGATAGAATGGAGCAGATAGAGAAGCGCAGAGAAGAGAAGAAGAAAGAACTTCCTAAGAATGGATCTTCCGAGGAAGCAAAATCTTCAAGCGCAGAAGAAGCAAAGCCCCAGGAATCCTAACCTTGATAAAACATAGAAAATACAGAAAGGTTAGGAGAAGCTGAGGGTCATTATGCCTTCAGCCGAATCCTAGTCGCGGAAAACAAATTTCAAATGTAGAAGTGTCTTTGGCACTTCTACAAACCTTAATTTTTTATATAATTTTATAGGCGCCGAACCATGGTCATAAATGCAATGGCCAGTATCATTAATGCTGCTAAAAATGCTACTGAAAATGGCCCTGTAAAGCCCACTATCACCATGAGCGAGAGGTACAGCATTATAACAGATAGTGCAAACACCATTCCAAGCCTGCCTGCCTGATTTGCTAGAAGTCTCTGGACTGTGCCTTTTGTGGTCTCTATCATGCCATTGGAATAATGGGGATAAAAATCAATGGCCATGCTGGAAGTTTCATAGAATGCCAGTATCAAAATCATAAATCCCATTTGAACAAATACTGACTCATCTCCAAGAGCGCTGATGAAATGGACCCCGCCAATGAGTATGCATGATATGGCAATCATATGCTTTCTGAACGGGCTAATCACCCGCTCCAGATAGTTTTTAAGCTCGCCATTGGCATTCCTATAGAACAAAGCTGCAATGGCAAATATTATGGAAAAGGCCATGAACAGTATCTGATTGGGCTGAGGCAATCCTGAATAATAATTGTATGAAATAAGCTGCCAGACAATCATGGCAAGCAGGATGATAAATGGCAAAAGAGCCATTGGATGAGTCCTATTGGGGGTATTCATCTTCTCCGTAATCTTTCCACCCCCTTCAGTGCCTTGGCTAATGGGTCATCGGTATTCCAGTCAATTATCCTGGCATATCTGTTCAACTCTGTTATTAGATTATTTCTTTCCATCTTCAAAATACGGAATGCCAGGTCCTTGCTGGGCGAGTCCTCTATCATTGGACTTTCCAAACCAGCAGGTGAGGGAGAGATGACAACAACATCATATCCCCTGGCGCAGAGGTCTCCAATAGTGCTAATTATCTCCCTGTCAGTAAGCGCACTTATGACTATTATTTGGCTTTCCAGGGGGAAATAGCTGGTAACCATCCAGCCCACATTTTCAAAGGGCAGAAGACCCATGGGCTTCACGTCCAGCAAATGCTCGCTGAGCTTGTAAAAATGGCGCTTTCCGAATGCTGGATA
Organism: Methanomassiliicoccales archaeon; assembly: GCA_030636255.1. GTDB lineage: Archaea > Thermoplasmatota > Thermoplasmata > SG8-5 > SG8-5 > JAGLQM01. The sequence goes on along the minus strand of DAOVXH010000054.1, from coordinate 2,334 downwards.
CACCTCGTCGATAATGTCTCTAAGAACAATTAAACCGACACGATTCTTATCTTCCAGTATATGCTGGCTGATTGTGGACGCTGCTCGTACTCCATGTTCCACGGCAGAATTTTCTATGAATCCAACATTTGCTTCAATTCTGGCATCCAGTATCAGGGTAACGTCTCCAGAACATTCTGCCTCATACTCATTGGTAACCAGCTTATCATATCTGGATGATGCTTTCCAGTTTATGTTTCGCATTTCATCGCCGGACACATAGTCCCGCATACCGTAGAACTCTGTGCCAATTCCTATTCTTCGGGATTTAATCTGGCCCACCCAATTACGAGTCTTCCGGGGCGCGATTTTGACGCCTTTCATTGGCTCCACTGTGGCAAGGACCGAGAATTCTGTAGCTTCCATCATCAGGCCTTTGACCTTGTGTAGCCGACCAGAATCCATAATGTTCAGGTCCATTGCCTCCAGAATATATCTGCCTCTAAGGGGACAGTCAAGTTCATAGCTGAAGGATTGTTCTTCACCTTCATCCAGGCTCAATAGGGCGCGATTATTGCCTTCCTTCAGAATAACATAGTCTGGCAAATTGTCAATAACTTCCAGAAGTTCTATCTTTGAGCCAGTGTTCTTGATGATTACCTCGATGGTCACAGAATCGCCAGCCATGATTCTGGATTCGGAAATTCTGCGTTCAATCTCAAACTGGGCGTCTGCCTCTTCCATGAACAGGGACATTATTGCCAGATAAAGCACAATAGGCAGAGATAATGCTACAAAAGTACCATTGGCCAGGAATAGCCCTACTACGATACAACCTATTGCCGCTGTGGCAAGTAATAATCCCCTTGATGAACGCATTTTTTACCTCTTATCCAGCCCCAATGGCCAGATAATTTATGCCCTTGCTTTGGGAACCGGAACCGTGGTCAGTACCTTGTTCACTATGACTTCTGTTTTAATGCCCTTGATCCATGGGTCGGGTTTCAATATCAGACGATGAGCCAGTGCTGGAATTGCAACATCCTTTACATCGTCCGGCAGAACAAAGTCCCTGCCTGCCAGGGCTGCCTTTGCCTGGGCCAGTTTCATTAATGCCAGAGAGCCTCTTGGACTTGCGCCAATCTCAACCTGGCCATGCTTGCGTGTTTCATGGGTTATGGAGACAATGTAATTCTCGATGTCATCGTCCACATGCACTTCCTCGATTGCTGCCTGCATTTCAATTATCTGGGCCGGGTTCGAGACCGCATTAAGGGCCACTTCATCTGTTTTTCTTGCCCTTCTTCTGCGCAATATCTCCTTCTCACCATCCGAACTGGGGTAGCCGATACTGAGCCTCATTAGGAACCTGTCAATTTGCGCTTCTGGCAATGGATATGTTCCCTCGTATTCTATGGGGTTCTGGGTGGCAATAACCATGAAGGGTTTGGTTAATTTGTGGGTTTCACCTTCCAATGTCACCTGGCTTTCCTGCATTGCCTCCAGAAGTGCGCTCTGGGTCTTTGGCGGAGCGCGGTTTATCTCATCGGCCAGCAGAATATTTGTAAAAATTGGGCCTTTTCTAAGCTCGAACTGGCTTGTGGAGCGATTCAGAATGAATGTTCCAGTAATATCTGCCGGCAACAAATCCGGTGTAAATTGAACCCGCTTGAAATCGCAGCCAATTGCTCTGGAAAAGCTATTAGCCATGAGAGTTTTTGCCAATCCTGGAAAGTCCTCAAACAGCACATGACCATTTGCCAGGACTGCCAGCATCATCTGGTCTATTACCTCGTCCTTCTCAACGATGGCCTTGGCCACCTCGTTCTTTATTCCCTTGCACGTGAGTGCTACTTGGTCTAATTTCATATTATCTCCTCAATTCTGTCAAGTATTACTTCAATTTCCATCATGAATTTTTGACCTCTCTCGGTGGATTTGCCCTGGCCCACCAGGTCCTTGTTCCAGCTCTTTGTTCCCCGACTATTTTGCTCAAGAAATTTAAGCAGTAACTCGTCACCAATAAGGTCATGATTTCCAGCTTCCAGCTGATTAAGTATCTCTTCTTCGGACATGTCTCTGGCAAGTGCCAATTTTTGAATAATATCCTCGCATAATCTTTCCCTAAGAAGCTGCTGGCTGTAAACATAGCCCACAGAGCCTCGTTCAACTGCCTCGGCAACCTCGGTAAGCTGGCCTTCGAATTCTGTTTTAACTTCTTTTTTATCATCATAGGTGCGCTTACGGCGGGTTCCGCGTTTCATAAGATAGACTGCCATAAAGCCAAGAACAGCAACAATTCCAAGTGTCAGAAGCCAGCGCATTCCGCCGCTATAATTGGCAAACAGCAGTATC
>DAOVXH010000044.1 GCA_030636255.1 Methanomassiliicoccales archaeon | reverse complement strand
CAGCAGTGACAATGTCGGAATTGTAAGTTATATCTGGACATTCAACGATGGCGCAAATGACATAGTTCTATCTGGTGCTTTACTCAACTACTCATTTACATTGTTAGGTAACAAAACCATAACCCTGACATGCACAGATGCAGCAGGAAATGTTGGAACTGGAACCACATGGGTGAATGTAATTGATGTTACAGACCCCTCGGTTTTGATTGTTGCTCCTGGAGAAAGCCTATCCGGCGTACCAATTGACTGGACTCTGGTGATTGTATTTGATGAACCAATGAATCAAGATTCAGTGGAGGAAGCATTTAGCATTGAAGGTGCAAGTGTAACCGGCTTCGAATGGGATTCCAGTGGCAGGTATGTGACAGTAAGCTTAGAGGATCTTGACTTTGAAACAGACTATGTCTTTACTGTAAACTCAACAGCAGAAGATGTAGCAGGAAATCCTTTGAGCGATGAACATTCTGGTAGCTTTACTACTATTACAGGACCGGTTGAAGCAGATTCCCCATCCTTCCTTGAAGACTATTGGTGGATATTCATCGTCATCGCTTTGGTAGTGGTGATTATGTTCCAGGCAATGAAGGGCGGCAGCAAAGAGCCAGCAGCACCAGTTGAGGAAGAGACTCCTTCTGAAGAATCAACCGAGGAAACTCCAGCAGAAGAACCGGCACCAGAAGCCGAGCCAGAGACAGAACCAGAGATTGAAGCAGAACCAGAGGCAGAGCCAGCAGAAGAAGAACTGGTCGAGTAAATAAAAAATAAGGAGGGGTTTCGGCTCCTCCTTCCTTTTCAATTTTTCATTATTTTATTATATCAGCTTGCCCCAGGAATGTTCAAAGTTACTAGCTGTGAATCCCAAATCCTTTTTGGAAACTTCCAGTGAGCCATCTAATTTTTTAAATTTAAAATCTATAACTTCCGCAGGATATTCATTGTAATAGAGTATGGATTTAAAGCCCATCTTGCGCTTTTGTTGGAACCGCCAATGTGCCCTTGAATAGGCCTTCAATCGCAAAAAGAACTCTTTCTCCTTGTCCTTACCAGTTATGTCAAACACCGGAAGGCCGTCAATAACCTTGTGCCGTATTGTGGTGTCCTTGGTTCGCCATCGAAACTCGGTATCAGTGGGATTGTGATAAAAGTGAATTGACTTGTTAAGACGTATGTCCAGAAAATCCCAGCCAGAGGTAGGCTTTTCTGTGCTGCGGAATATCTGTGGTCCAATATGTGGATTGAAATAATCAATGTATGAACCGTCCTGACAATGAACAAGGCCCCAGTACCAGGGCGCTGCCGGAGCGTTTACAGTTACCCGCTGATGATATGCGGTTCCCTCTATTGGTTTTCCGTCAATGGTGCCAGTTAATTTCTGACCGTATATCTTCATGATATTGTAACTGTATTTTTTCGTGTACTGGTTCTCATTGAACCTGTGCTTCTGGAGATAATCGTTCCAGGGCGTCATCTCGAAGTGAAAATCATTCTTTTCATCCTTGATGTTTACTGTATATTTCTCTGGTCCGCCGAAGAATCTGTAATCTGCACTATCAACTAGTGGCTTTAATTCGCCATTATCTCCATCATGGGTAACTTCAAAGTCCATTTCCTTCAGAACCAAAGGATCGTACATCTTCTTGCCGTCATACCACCAGACGCATGTCATTCCGTTGAACTTCAGAATACCATCTTCCCAGGTTGGGAGTTTCTTAACTTTCCAGTCCATGTCCATGACCTTTATGTCGTCGGTGAATTTTGTAGACCATAAAATCATAAGTTGCTTTGTCTGGCCTGGATTATCTGGGTCTTTAATGAAAAATATCCACCACCACCACCACCATGAGAGATTTTCAATCATGTCGTCGGTCTTCAGAACCCACATGTTCTCGTAGGGTTTGTGCTCCTTAGTAGCGGCTTTCTTGGACATTATCACACTGGACTGTTCCGAGATACTAAAATCCTTCGGAATTGAAATCTAAGGAATAAATTTAAGGCAAGTTCTATCTTCCACCCTCCTAAGAGGGAATCATATGCAGGAAGCATACAATGAACTGAATGAGAAACTGGCAGAGCTGAGCGATATTGGAGCTGCAGGTGCGCTAATGGGTTGGGACCAGCAGGTTAATATGCCTCCAGGCGGCGCAGAGGCCAGGGGAAGACAGATGGGCACATTGGGGAAGATAGCCCATGAGAAATTAATTGACTCCAGGGTTGGAGAGCTTCTGGAAATACTCAAGCCATTTGAGGAAGAAAAAGGCTATGATTCCACAGAGGCCAGTATAATCAGAATTGCCAGACGCGGTTATGACAAGGCAGTTGATGTTCCACCGTCATTCACTGCAAAATGGCAGAAAGTTACCTCCGACTCATTTGAGGTATGGATCAAGGCAAGGCCAGCAAATGATTTTAAAATGGTCCAGAGCCATCTTGAGACCAACTTTGACCTGTGCAAGGAATATGCAGATTATTTTCCAGGGTATGAACACCCCCTGGACCCAATGATAGACAATCATGATTTTGGAATGAAGGCATCTAATATCCGCAGTATTTTCTCAGAGCTGCGGAAGGAACTTGTTCCAGTGGTGGAAGCAATCACTTCCCAGGAACCGGCAGACGATTCATTCATGCACGGCCATTTTGACAGTGCCAAGCAGATAGAGTTCGGAGAATCAATAGCAAAATTGTACGGCTATGATTTTAACAGAGGCCGCCAGGACATGGCTGCCCACCCATTCACCATCAGCTTTGCAATTGGAGATGTTCGTATCACCACCCGGGTTCTGGAAGATTTCCTTAGCTCGGCACTTTTCAGCACCCTCCACGAGGCAGGCCATGCAATGTATGAGCAGGGCAGTGACCCTGCATTTGATGGCACGGTCCTCAGAGGCGGAACAACCATCGGTGTCCATGAGAGCCAGTCAAGATTATGGGAGAACATTGTTGGTCGCAGTAAACCATTCTGGGGCCATCATTATCCTCAACTTCAGGAAAAATTCCCTGATCAGTTTGCCAATGTGCCGCTGGACAGATTCTACAAGGGCATAAACAAGGTTGAGCGCAGCCTTATCAGGGTGGAATCAGACGAGGTCACATACAACCTTCATGTTATGATGAGATTTGCCTTTGAATGCGATGTTCTGGACGGCAAGCTGGCAGTTGAGGAACTGCCTGAGGCATGGAAGGACCGCATGGAATCCGATATCGGAGCCAGGCCACCAGACGATAAGGACGGCGTAATGCAGGACATTCACTGGTACAATGGAATAATCGGATACTTCCAGGGCTACACACTTGGCAATATCATGAGCTCACAGTTCTATGATGCAGCAGTCAGGGCACACCCGGAGATAATAGATGAACTGGGCCAGGGAAAATATGATACATTACATACCTGGCTGAAAGATAATCTATACAGTCACGGCTCAAAGTACACTGCCCATGAAATTCTGAAAAAGGCAACAGGCCAGGAACTGAACATTGGACCTTATATGAACTACCTGAAGACAAAGTATGGGGAGCTTTATGAATTATAACGGTGGGGGATATGCGACATTACTATAGGCAATGTCCTGAGGACAAGGGCGTAGTCCAAAGTGTATATTTACTTATTATGCATGTCCAAATAATATCACGTTACTTCTTCATTAGTCCAGCTTTAAATACTTCAAATTGACCCATATCACAATCTATGGAAAAGTATTCCTCAAGATTGAGAATAAATTCAACGAATGCATTAATTCCTTCAATATCTTCAATTCTAAATTTCATAGGCCATTTTACTGTCATACCTACTTTTGATTTACTTCGCTTATACTTAAAAAACAAATTGTGATCAATATGAGGGAGTAAGTGTAATCGGTATTTTCTATTTTCATGTTTTATGTTAATGGGTATATTCATTGAAATATGACAATACTTTCGCTTTGGTTGAATTTCAAAGATGATTTTATTATTCTCGCTTACCTCTACATTATCTTTAGTAAGTATTTTCGTGTACTCATTGAGTTGTGGTTGGAAATAATTACGATAATGGCCGTAGTAATAAAGAATAATGTATATTTCATCTGGAATGTTATCGATGATTTCTGGTAAGATGTAATTATCCGTAACTTCGTAATCAGAATATCCAGAACCTCCAATGAAAACAAAACATAATTGGCCATATTTCAATAAGTTCATTTTTCTATCAATTATCTCCTGCTTTGTACAATCTTCAGTGAGACACTCTACAAAGATTATAGTATCCTGTTTAACAGCTACAAAATCTGCCAGTGTGTAATTATTCATTACACCTATTGCCTGATCACAAATATCGAAACCTGCACAGATGAAATAATTTTTTGAATTCTCACGCATTTTTTTATGAGTTTCACTTTCTGTCTGCTTTTCAATCTCAGAATATGAATGGTGTTCGTTATAAGGTAACTCATTCCCATTAACAAATTCGATATCTGGGAATCTATTTTGAAGTTCATCATATCCGATAGTGTCTCCGTCCCCTACAGTCATCAAATTTTCTCCATGCATTATCAATCTTCAATATGGATGCTTAGTTTTTGATAGTTGTCAATTGTGTATAACTCCTATTAAGCGCAGCTATAGCTCACTAATTGGTAGTTATAAAAGTTAAAGCCTAGCGTTTATCGGTTACCTTGATTATATGATAACCAAACTGAGTTTTCACCGGTCCAGAGACCTCTCCCTTCCCTAACTTAAAGGCTGCTTCCTCGAAGGGCTTGACCATTTGGCCCTGTCCGAAGTATCCCAAGTCGCCGCCCTTTTTGCCGGAAGGACATGAGGAATGCTTTCTTGCCAAATCCTCGAACTTAGAACCGCCCTTGAGCTTGTCTGCCAATTTCTCTGCGTCTGTTAATTTGTCTACCAGAATATGACTGGCCTTTACCTGATTAACCATAATACCACAGTTGGGAAATATTCTTCAGATTCTTTAAGGTTGGGGAGAAATTAAGTATTTTCAACCCATTCCATATTTGATACTATGGAATGCAAGAAAGAAGAAAACCTGGAACACTGCAACTGCACCTACTCCTGCTCCAAAAAAGGAGTGTGCTGCGACTGTCTGAAATATCATCTGGCCATGAAACAATTACCTGCGTGCTGCTTCCCTGATGAAGTTGAGAAAACTTATGATAGAAGCTTCGAGAAATTTGCCTCGGCCTGGAATTTGTAATGGGTTACTTTTTCCGTTCTAGCCTTTTTGCCAGGCCAGTGGCCGCTATGGCCTCGGGTGCCCAGGTGTCCGAACACGGCGGGCTGTAGCAGAAGTCGGCCATTTGCAGTTCCCTGGCGGTCATGCGATTCTGGATGGCCAGTGAAAGCATGTTTACCCTGGCGGCAACTCCTTCCTTCGCAATGACCTGTGCTCCGATTATCCTGCCATCTTCCTTGTGGGCCAGGAGTCTGACATATACGTCCTTGCCTCCGGGATAATAATGAGGTTTATCAGGATACTTGACACCGCCCACTGCAATGTCGAACCCTGCATTTTTGGCGATATCCTCAGTCAGTCCCACAGCACCAATTTCTATGTCAAAGAGCTTCATTATCGAGGCATTCAGGACCAGTGGTGAACTGAGCTTCGCACCTGCTGCATTGGCGCCTGCAACCATTCCCTGGCGGGCAGCTATCGTACCAAGGCCGGAAATGAAAGGCTGCTTCCGGATGAAGCACTGACTCTCTACACAATCGCCTGCCGCAAAGATATTGCTCGCACTGGTTTCCAATTGCTCATTGACCTTTATTCCCCCGGTCTGGCCAATATCAAGGCCCATGTCCCTGGCGAGGCAAACATCCGGCTCGGTGCCGGTAGATATTATCACCATGTCTGCTGGTATCTGTTCACCGTTTACTATCACATGGCTTACAGTTCCATCTCCTGTGATCTCGGTGACTGGAGCACCTTTTAGGACAGTGATGCCGTTTTCCTCGAGCTTCTCCTCTATCATAATGGAGAATTGATTGTCCACCATGGACCTAAGGGCACGGGAGCGGATGACACAACTTACATCCATACCTCGATGTTTCAGGGCTTCCGCCACCTCCAGGGCTATGAAGCTGGCCCCGTTGATTATGGCCTTTTTCCCCTTTGCGGAACGTTTCAGGATTGCATCGCCATGGTCCCTGGTTCTGAGCACGAATACGCCCTCATTCTCGATTCCGGGGATGTCAGGCAACCTGCCCTTGCCTCCTGTGGCAATTACAAGTGATTTGAATTCTATCTTCCTTTCAGATGTCTGAACATACTGTTCCTTGATATTAACCGATATTATCTCGGTATCCAGCAACAGCTCGATATTCTGCTTTTCGAAAAAACTGGCTTCAAATACAGTGGTTGTCTTGAAAGAATCTATCTCCCCGCCTATAACAAATGGCAGGGCGCAGCGTGAATAGGTAGGATACGGTTCTTTGTTAATGCAAACGATATTTGCCTTGCGGTCCTGTTTGCGTGCTGCAAAACATGCACTGGCCCCTGCGCTGCCAGCTCCTATAACCACCACATCAACACTCATACTTACACCTATTATGTTGTTGGATCTTGCCTTTTTGGAGGCAACTGGCACTCCATATCGTCAGGCAATGCCTCAGGACTTGTGTCTGTGGGCTTCATAATGCCCATTAGCTTTTCATGAATATCCATTGCAGCATTCTTTCCTGCGCCCATGGCCTCGATTACGGTAGCCATGCCAGTGACTATGTCTCCGCCGGCCCATACCTTGTCCTTGGAAGTTTTGCCCCATTCGTCTGCCTCGATGTAGCCCCATTTGTTCAGCTCCAGGCCAGGTGTTGACAATGTCAGTAATGGATTTGCTCCTGCCCCTATGGAATTGATGAATAGATCCGCAACTATCACATGCTCTGAATCAGGGATGACCACTGGCCTGGAACGGCCAGACTCATCAGGCTCTCCCAGCTCCATTTTTACACATTTTAGCCCGTTGACCATATTGTCCTCATTGCCTAGTATTTCTACTGGATTGGTCAGAAGGCATAGTTTCACACCCTCCTCTTCGGCATGATGAATTTCTTCCTGTCTTGCTGGCATCTGCTCTCTGGCACGGCGGTATACGATAGAAACATTGCCGCCAAGTCTTAGCGCGGTCCTTGCAGCGTCCATTGCCACGTTTCCTCCGCCTACAACACATACATTCTTTCCCTTGACTATTGGTGTGTCGTATTCTGGGAACAGGTATGCCTTCATGAGATTGCTCCGGGTCAGATACTCATTGGCTGAATACACACCTCCAAAGTTCTCACCTGGAATTCCAAGGAACTTGGGCAGGCCAGCACCAACGCCGATGAATACAGCATCATAGCCTCTTTCGCCAAGCAATTCGTCAATTGTAACGGTTTTTCCAACAATTTCATTGAGCTTCAGTTCAACACCCATATGGACAAGATAATCAACTTCCTTTTCCACTATGTCCTTTGGAAGCCTGAATTCAGGTATTCCATACATCAGAACACCGCCAGGCTTGTGGAATGCTTCGAAAATTGTGACCTCGTAGCCATATTGCTCCAGGTCTCCTGCTGCAGTAAGGCCAGAAGGTCCTGCTCCAACAATAGCTACTTTCTTGCCGTTCTTTTCCACCTGTGCAGGATATTCGATTAGGTCATTATTTCTCTCATAATCTGCAACAAATCTCTCAAGCCTGCCAATGGCTATTGGCCTGCCCATTTTGTTAAACACGCATTGTTCCTCGCATTGAACTTCCTGGGGACAAACCCTGCCGCAAATGGCAGGTAGCGCATTTGTTTTCTTTATCTCTCTGGCTGCTTCAGCAAACTTTCCCTCTGCAACCAGTTTTATGAATGCTGGAATATGAACATTCACAGGACAGCCGCAAACACATGATGGCACTTTACACTGGACACATCTTTCAGCTTCTTCCATGGCCATTTCCGGCGTGTAGCCCAAAGGCACTTCCTTAAAATTGGTGGCCCTGACCTTCGGGTCCTGCTCTGGCATTGGGACCCTGTCCTTTCTTCGGGGCTTTTTCTCGTTCATAATTTAACCCCCTTGTTTTCCAGGTAGAGGTCAAATGAGCATTTCTCCTCGTGAGTGTAAATTTTCTGCCGGGACATAAGAAGGTTCCAGTCAACCAGATGCCCGTCAAATTCTGGCCCATCAACGCAGGTGAACTTTGTTTCATTGCCTATGTTCACACGGCATCCGCCGCACATGCCAGTTGCATCAATCATTATAGAATTAAGGCTGACTATTGTCTTAACGCCGAATGGCTTTGAGGTAAGGGAGCTGAATTTCATCATTGGTACTGGGCCGATGGCATAAACCTGTGCCACCTCTTCTCTCTCAAGAATTTCCTTCAATGGCTCTGTTACCAGTCCCTTTCTGCCAGCAGTACCATCATCTGTCATGATAATATGCTCGTCACTGACACTGGCCAGCCTATCTTCCCAGAATAGTAATTCTTTTGATCTTGAACCCTGGATGGATATGACCTTATTGCCTGCTTCTTTAAGTGCCCTGGCAATTGGGTAAATCGGAGCAGTTCCTACTCCACCAGCCACCATTATGACTGTGCCATAATTTTCAATTTCAGAAGAATGACCAAGTGGACCCACGAATGCATAGTATGAATCACCGGCCTTCATGTCAGCCAGCTTATAAGTTGAGGTGCCAATAGTCATGAACACGATTGTGATAGTGCCTTCATCACGGTCAAAATCCGCAATTGTGAGAGGTATTCTTTCACCCTTCTCATCAGGCATAACAACTAAAAATTCACCGGCTTTCGCTTTCTTTGCTATCTCGGGAGCCTTGACAACCGCCTCATAGATTGTAGGGACCAATTCTCTCATGCTTAGGATTTGTGACATTTCATCAACTCCAGGTGGCAGGAAATCATGATTCCTTATTTATAAGCTTTCCAGAAAGTCGCCACTTCCATTATTGTTAAATAACCCGCATCAATTATTATCCGCATCATGAAAGTCGAAAAATTCCCAAATTCAAAGAGTTCCCAAAATAAATGTGACGATATTCTTCAATGCGTTCTTAGCTTGAATCCCATGGAAGTGGCCTCCTATAAATTATTAGTTAAAAAGGGACCTATGAAAGCGGAAGAACTGGGTGCGCTATTGGGCAAGGACAGGAGCACAGCATATCGTTGCCTGAAGCGCCTGATATTATGTGGCCTTTGTACCAAGGAACCCCATCACATGGAGAGAGGCGGGCATTATCATGTTTATACTGCAGTCGCTCCATTAACTGTCAAGGCGAAATTAAAAGATTACACTGATAACTGGTATCAGAACATGTGCGAAGCTATCGAGGGCTTTCCTTACGACTGATTAACATTGGGTTTTACTTTTTGCGTATCACAGCAGTATAAATTCCTTTCTCGGATGTCATGGCCAGCAGTTCGTTTCCGGTCTTTGTGCACCATCCAGGGACATCCTTGGAGAAACCCACATCTGATGCGTTAATCTGTAAGACCTGTCCGGATTCCATCTCCTTGAGCTTCTTTGCCAGTTTCATTATTGGTCCAGGGCATGGAACACCACATGCGTTCACCTCAAAGTCAGGTTTAACATCTGTAGCTGTAGTAGCAGGAGCGCATTCCTCCTCAGTCTTTACTGCCAACTTTGCAGCCCCCTTGCTGATAAGTGCCATATATTCTCCGCTGTCAGTTGTCAGAGCAATCAATTCATTTCCAGTTTTCTTGCACCAGCCTGGTACATCTTTACTGAACCCGACATCCGAAGCTGTTATTTTCAGAACCTGCCCATCTTCCATCTCTTTGATTTTCTTTGCCAATTTCATTATTGGTCCTGGGCAAGGTACTCCGCAGGCATTTACTTCAAAATCAAAGTGGTCAAAGCAATCTTCAGCAAATTCCACAGTCTTTTCTAGCTGTGTCTCGCTAACTATCAATTTGGCCTTTGGTGCATTGTAAATTGTGCAGCCACCACTAAGATTCTTGACCTTGAACCCATTGAGGTGCATCATTCTGTAGGCGATATATCCACGAAGACCCATTGCACAATAGACAATATACTCCTTGTTCTTGTCCAGCTCTGAAAGCCTTTTTCTCAGCTGATTAAGTGGGATGTGGATGGCGCCTTCCAGAGGGCTGTGCATCTCGACTTCTTCATCATCTCTGACATCAATGAATGCCGCGTCGGATGCAAGAAGTTCATCTACCTCATTCCAGTAGACCATTTCCACATCACCTCTCATGATATTAGAAGCCACAAACCCAGCCATATTGACCGGATCTTTACCAGATGAAAATGGTGGTGCATAGGCCAATTCAAGCTCCTCAAGGTCATAGACTGTCATGCCTGCCCTGATGGCAGTGGCAAGAACATCCAATCTCTTGTCTGCTCCGTCCATTCCAACAATCTGTGCTCCCAGTATCTTACCGTCGTCTGGAGCGAACAATAGCTTAATGTTCATCATCTGGGCCCCTGGGTAATATGCCGCATGTGAGCCAGATTGCGTATATGATTTCAAATATGGGATATTAAATCTCTGTAAAAGCTTCTCATTATTACCTGAAAGTGCCACTGT
>DAOVXH010000152.1 GCA_030636255.1 Methanomassiliicoccales archaeon | reverse complement strand
GTGCAAAAAACACCGAGCAGGCGGAGGGGGGATGGGGGGAGCCGGCGCAGGTGTTTGGGTGGGGGGATGAGCATTGCTGGGGTGGGCCTAAACCAAATAAATATTAGGTAAAACCCAATGCAGCCCCCAATGACAGACCGCATTAACATGATGCACGGCGCAGGTGGCGAGGGGATGCAAAAACTCCTTGAAGAAATTATACTGGCTCCACTGAAAGATTCCAGACCGGAAATAGGTCTTGAGCAGCTTGATGATTCCGGGGTAATGGAAGATATTGTGCTGACAACTGACGGCCATACTGTTAAGCCACTGTTTTATCCAGGGGGAGATATTGGGAAGCTGGCAATATGCGGAACTGTTAATGATATTTCAGCAATGGGAGCCGAGCCAGTTGCTCTTTCTCTGGGAATTATAATGGAAGATGGTCTGGAGATTGATGTGATTAAACAGGTCATGGAAAGTATCGGGGAAACATGCAAGGAATGCGGTGTGCCAGTTATTGCTGGAGACACAAAGGTTGTTGAGAAAGGGGCCATTGATAAACTAATGGTCACAACATCTGGAATCGGCAGGATGCACGCAATTCTTGAAATCAATAATGAAAAATTAGTGGCCATGACTGGAAGAAAACAAAAATGGCTTCAAGATTGCAATCTTCAGGATGGAGATGACATCATCATCACTGGAACCATTGGAGACCATGGTATAGCGCTTATGAGCTTCAGGGAGGGGTACAATTTCCAAACAAGCTTGCAAAGCGATAATGCGCCTTTAAACGGGCTTATGAATGAAATCCTGGCAGTAGGCGGAATAGTTGCTGCAAAGGACCCCACCAGAGGCGGTGTGGCCAATACCCTCAATGAATGGGCCAGCAAGTCCAAGATTGGAATTATTGTGCAGGAAGATGATTTGCCTATTAATCCGCAAGTCAAGGCAGCTTCAGATTTACTGGGCATTGACCCACTGGAAGTTGGCAATGAGGGTAAGTTCATTATTGGCTGTGCTCCAGAATTCACAGAACAAATACTGGCCACCTTGAAAAACCACAAGTACGGCAAGGGTGCTGTAATTATTGGAAAGGCCTCGGCTGATGTGAAACGTGTGGTGCTTGAAACCTCAGTTGGAGGCAGGCGCATTATTGAAGCGCCTGTAGGCGATCCAGTTCCGAGGATCTGCTGATTAACTCGAGGAGCTGGATTACCTGGAGTGTTCTGTATCCGAATTCTTTGCGGAAGGTAATCCTGTTCCGAGAATCTGCTGATTTTATTCTATTGTTTCTGGCTCAACAATTTCCTCTGTCTCAATTGGTGCTTCCTCTGGGATAATTTCCTGGGGTGTCTCTTCTACTGGTTCTTCAATCACAGGTTCCTTTCCCTTGCCACGCATGAGCATGTATCCGGCTATTGCACCGACAATCACCAGAATTATGATGAGATACAGCCAGGTATTGCTGCTGGTATCATCATCGGCATTTAATGGGTCATCATCAATTACCAATCCGGTGGTTGAATCGTCTGCAGTATAGCCATCATTCCAGGCATCGGGTAATCCGTCATCATCTGCATCCACAGAAGCTGCTGCATCATCCGGGAAGGCGTCTCCATTGTCGCCAGTTCCGTCACCATCGGTATCGGTATCTTCTGTGGCATCGTTGGGGAACTCGTCAGCATTGTCTCCTGTTCCGTCGCCGTCAGTGTCTGTGTCTTCAGTGGCATCATTGGGGAAATCGTCCTCATCATCTGGGGTTCCATCGCCGTCTGTATCTGTTTCTGCACCCACTGATGGGTCCAAAGGATCTGCATCTTCCGAATCTGGCACACCATCATTGTCATCATCTGTATCAAAGGAGTCAGGGTCACCATCACCATCTGTATCCAACACAACTCTCAACCTGAAACTGACATTATCAGAGCCGCCATTTCCATCCTCAACTGATATGTTGACATAATATACTCCAATATCTGAATCTGCTGAAGTTCCATTAAGAATTCCGGTTGCAGAATTTATTGAAAGCCAGGATGCTTCTGTATCGAGCAGCCATGTGAGATCGCCACCGTCTGAATCTGTAGCATTGTAGTCTGCATAGTATTCCACATTAGTGTTGGCAATGAGAATATGCGTGAATAGTGTGATCGCCGGAGCATCGTTGGTCGGCGTTATGGTGAGATTCACAGTTGCCGTGGATGTCATGATTCCGTCTGAAATTTCATAGATGAATACTTCGTAGCCAGTGTAGTTTGTATGTGTTGACTCATATGTAAGATTTTTGCCGTCTGCACTGATGGTGAGTGTGCCATAATAAACGTCTCCAACCTGGCTTATGTAGAAATCGTCGCCTTCTTCATCTGCCACGTCATTTGCCAGGACGTCCATGGAATAAGGTCCGCTATCTTCAGCCATTGTGAAGGTGTCATTATTGGCTGTTGGTGCGTCGTCTATTCCGCCTACCTCTATGGTTATCAATGCTGTGGCAAATCCGCCCCGGCCATCACTTATGGTATAATTGAATGTGTCATTGAGGAATTCTCCATTGTGAAGTCCCTGAAGGATTGCTGAAACTGTTGGGTCGTAGGTCATATTTCCATCTGCGTCTATTGTGATGGTTGCTCCATAATCGCTGTCCTCGTGGCTCACAACCTCTATTGGATCTGCATCTGCTGGCTGTATGCCTATTTCATTGGCAAGAACGCCTGGTGTCCAGCAGTATTTTACATCGTCCTCAGAAGTTTGCTCGATATCATCAACTGCAATCGGCGGGGCATTGGAATCTACATCGGCTGTAGCATCATTATTGCCTGCAACTGGGTCATCAATATCAGAGGTCACGGTTCCGTCAAGGGTGAAAATTCCACCCTCATTGGCTGTGAGATTTATCTGCATCCAAACGGTTTCTCCGGCTGCCAGGAAGCTTATTTCCCATGAAAGGCCGCCGCCCCAGAACACAGCAGACTGGTTATTTCCATCATATATCATGTCAGCACCACTTCCGATAAGTGTGGCATTGACATTCAGCGCATTGTCTAGTCCATTATTTGTGACATTCACATAATAAGTAACTGGATCTCCAACCTGAACAAGTGGAGATGTTTCTACTGTCAATCCAAGGTCTGCCTCCACAATCGGAGTTAAACCGACTGTCTGCAGGAATGGATAGGTGTTAGTCTCGTAGATTCCCCAGATATCTGTGAAGTCCCATGGTGGGTCGAAGGTTGCCTGCTGCTTCATCTCTGATGTATAATTTCCAGTCGTGCTGCCAATTGCTCCTCCTCCGATGCCAGTAGTAGCAAAGCCAGAGGTCTCATTATCCCAGGTACAATCTGTTATTGTGCAAACTGCAGCATTATCTGCATTGATTCCTGCAAAACCACCTAGATTGGTGTTCCCGGTCACGAAGCCTGTAGAATAGGAGTTTGATATTGAACTACCATCGCTATTGTTTCCAATAAAGCCACCGACCTGGTCATTTCCAGCCACATTGCCTTGAGAATAGCAGTCTTTTACAGTAGCACCATAATTGAGTCCGATGAATCCACCATGCCACTTATCGGCCACAGCATTCACATGTCCCATGCTGAAACATCTCTCTATTGTTCCACCATTATTAGAACCCACAAAGCCGCCTGTTCTGATACCACCGTCCACATCACCGAGGGCTGAAGAATTAAGAATGGTTCCTCCCATGTTATCACCGACCAAGCCGCCGACATAACCAAAGGTTCCTGCATCTGCATTTCCATATGCCGAACTGTTCTCAATTATACCTCCATTTCTACCAGTCAAACCACCACAATAAATGTCCTCTGTTGTGACATCTCCATAAGCAGAAGAATTAGTGATTGAGGTTCCGGGATTATTATCCCCTATCAGGCCGCCTGCATTACCGCCGACCGCATATACATGGCCATGAGCCTCACACTCTATGACATCTCCATAATTTAGCCCGACCAGGCCGCCAACACGACTGCCTGTGCCATTTACATAAGCTTCAAGTGTGTTGGAATCGGAGATTGTATCATCATTTCTTCCTACAAGGCCGCCGACATAACTCGAGCCAGAGACATCTCCAGCTGCGGAGCAGTTTGAAACCGGGCCAGCATCATTGTATCCAATGAGTCCGCCAACCAAATCGCCTGTTCCATTGACAATACCAGTTGCGTGGCAATCGGTTATCACTCCAGCATTTGAATTCTGGCCGATTAGACCACCAATATACCCAGAACCGGAAACATTCCCGTTGGCCGAGCTGTTTGATATTGTACTGGCATCATTTGAACCCACAAGGCCGCCGAGATATTCATGACCAGAAATATTTCCCTGGGCTGATGAGTGTGATATTGTTGCTCCAGCAGAATTCCTTCCAACAAGGCCCCCGGCATTATAAGCAGTCACGGTAGCATTACCATAGGCTGTGCAATTGGATATAGATGCGCCATTGGAATTCTGACCAACTAGGACACCTGCAACTTGATATCCGCTTATATTTCCGGTTGCGGTTACATTGCAATAGGATATGCTTCCACCATTGCTAAAAGCAACAAGGCCGCCAACATATGTATATCCAGTTATTCGTGCCACCTCTAGGGATGTGTTTGTTATTGTAACTGAAGAATCAATATATCCAAACAAAGACTGATAATCATCTGCTGGGGCTGAGCGGTTGATGTATAAATTTGAAATCATATGCCAATTACCGT
>DAOVXH010000019.1 GCA_030636255.1 Methanomassiliicoccales archaeon | reverse complement strand
GGGTCTATGGCTATTGCCTTATCATAGGCCAAGATTGCTTCTTCATGCTTGTGATCCGGGGCCAGTGCATGACCTTTCAAATTCCATGCTACTGAATCGTCACTGTAGATAGCCAGGTATTTCTCAAGTACCTGAACAGAATCCGGATATCTGGGAATATTAAACAGGGCAACTGCCTTGTCCATTAATGCGTCCTTGTCCTCTGGTTGATGTTTGAGAAGTTCGTCTGCTGTTTTGACAATATCCAGATGCTTTCCCAACATCTTCAGACCTTCACGCTTTTTTGCCATGGCCAGGAGATGTTCCGGGTCAATTGACAGAAGATGGTCAAGGGTGTGAATAGACCTCTCATATTTCTTCAGTGAGAAAAGCGCCGTGGATTTATCATACATGGCCTCGATGTTACGGTGATCAATGTGAATTATCCTGTCACAGACCTTCTCAACAGCATCATGTCTGGATAGGTGTTTTAGAGCCTCTTTCTTCTCAATTAATAGCTCAATGTCCCTGGAGTTCAAATCCAGCGCAATATCCAGATTAATAAGGGCTTTTTCATGCTGGCCCAGAATACCAAGTGCCCTTGCCTTGTCCAGCAGAGCATTTCTGTCATTTGGCACGATTTCAAGAACCCTGTCAGCAACACTCACTATGTCCTGATGCCGTCCTAATTTCTTCAGGCTCTGGCGCTTGTTCACCAGTGCTGCCATATTGATTTCTTCCAGGGTAAGTGCCATGTCATAACTGCCGCATGCACCGTCATAGTCCTCTGCCATGTGAAGGCCCATTCCCTTCATTATCCAGATTTTGACATTATCAGAGTGCAATCGCAGGGACTCTGTGTAACTATCAGCAGACTCGCGGTACATCTTCAAGCGATACTGGCTGTGACCTCTCTGTTCCCAGATGAAGGGGTCATCCTTTCTCAGTTCCAATGCCTTTTCAAAGGTCTTTATTGCATCCTCATGCCTCTCCTGAAGTGCCTCTGCCAGGCCAAGGTCCACCCTGGCCTCAATAAAGCTTGGATTTAAATCCAGGGACTGGGTAAATACCTGTATTGCCTCATCATAGCGCTCCAGTTTGTTCAGTGCCACGCCCTTGCGTTTGTAAACACTGGCATCATTGGGTGCAATGTCCAAAATTCTATCATAATAATCTATTGTAAGCTCGTCCATCTCCAGAAGACGATTATAGGCTGCTATGGCCTCCATCTCCTTTCCCATGCTGGCCAGTGCTGCGGCCTTATTGGTCCAGGCTGACTTATTGTCTGGCTCCAGGGATATGGCTGCCTCGAACTGCCCAAGTGCCTCGGAAACATTGCCCTGCTTGTAGAGATAACTGCCCTTGTGGATTATTGCCTTTGTATTGTTCGGGTCCAGGGTCAGTGCCCTGTCAATACTTTTTATTCCGTCCTGGTCTCTGTCCAGTGATAAAAGGCCATTGCCAATTGCATCATAAAGAACTGCAAAATCCCGCTTCTGGGTAGCTACTATCTCCTTTGCCTCATTGAGGGATTGGAATGATTTCTGATACTCCTCCAATGCCTGTGAGGCCTGGCCACGCTCTTGATGCTGTCTGGCCTTGCCTATCTGCTTCTTGACCTTAGTATATAATCTCTTCTCCTTGCTCATCGAATCCAGAAAGCTCATGCAATCACCTTATGTTCCATCCTAGGGCTAATTGTAATGCATCCCTACTATACAGTATAGGTGAATAGTATAATCAATTTAAAATCTTTGTATGCCGGCAGACAAACGTCCTACAAAGTGTCAGACGGCGGTTTTTAACAAATTATTAGCCATAAAGCACATTAAATTTATACACTGGCCATCAAATATACAGGATGACGAAAGACTTATATACTCCCGAATCAATGTAGGTTTGGAGCTGACAGATGTCAGACAAATGCCGATAAAATGTCGGAAGGGATGCACTATGGTAGAATATATATCAATGAAAAACGGAAACAAGAGAACCCTACGGGGTATTGACAGGAATATGATGGACTGGATGAGATATCATACAGTACAGGACCTGAGGGACCTGGCTTTTGAGATGTACAACCGAGGCGAGGACATTTCAGAAATGGTACAGCTTATCCACGAGATGGACGGAATGACGCATGCTACACACATGGGTAACGATAACAGTGTGTATGACTTTGCAGAATACGACATCCTAAGCTATGTAGAGGAGTGTGAGAAATCCTATGTTTAAACTCAGACAACTCAGGATACCTAAGGTGCATATTAACGCACCATCAGAAGCTTCAGTGGAACACATACATGATGCACAATACAATCAGATGTTACACGGAGACTTCTTGCAGGTAAACCATTGAACAAAAGTTCAAAGAATTTTTGTTCAAGCAAGGCAGCCATACACTCAAACGCCTAGAGAAGGATTTCTAGTGCGACCAATGAGATGCATGGCAACAGCCAGCAATGGCAATATCAGACGCATTTCGACTGTCGCAGGCACAATCCGACAACCTGCGGCAGTCTTTCATACCTCGAATATTCTAGGTATGTAAGTAGCAAACCTATCGGGGTTTGCAAAATAGCCGGGATCATGATTTAGAATCAAGCATCCCGAAAATCATGGGCCAGATTTTTTTCTGGCTCATTTTTTTCCACTTAGTTTTGAAAATAATTAATCTTTAGCCAGCATCTCGTTTATCTCTTTGGCGTTCATGTGCCCCTGTATCTGGATATTGACCTTGTTTATCTCGTCCATCTTGAGCAGAGCCTTTTTAATTGCCACTGCCAGCTGAATTCCCATTGGGCAGAATGGACTGGTTGGTATGAATGTCACCGATACCTGGTCGCCGTCAAATTTCATGTCATGAACTAGCCCCATGTCCCATACATTGAGTCCCACATGTGGGTCCATGACGCCTATGAGCCTCTCTATTGCTTTTTCTTCTAATGTTGCCATATTATTCATCCTCCATTCCGATTAGCACCAGCAGGTCCCCAACATTGACAGACTTTACTTCCTTGCCGTCCAACATTGGAACCTTGATGATATTTACCATGTCCTTCTCAATCTTAACGGTTTCCCCGTTGCTGAGTTCTATGTCCAATTCCCCGGATTCCAGGGCCGGTGCAATCTCTGCTGCATCAACAGCTGCCAGCTTCTTCACTATCTCACCGGCAAACTGCTTGAACCTGGGACCGATAATTGCATGGACCGGTTTTATTTCCACCGGGGTTTCAATAACATCTGCCTCTGCCATTAACAGAACATCCTTTGCCTTTAGAGTTCCAGCAATATCTGGTTCAGAGCCCATAAGATGCTCCACTCTTGGTCCGATTATCTCGATTATCTGAAGCTCAGCTGAGAGTGCCAGACCTTGCTCGGACTTCCAGTTTCTAACTGCGCTGATAATGTCCTTCAGTAGTTCGCCTCTTGTGAACTCCATGTCATCCTCAATGCTGACCTCTGGCCACTCTGAGATTGTTATGCTCTGTGAATCATCATATTCCTTGTAAAGGTCCTCGTAAATTTCATCGGTAATATGTGGCATAATGACTGCCAGCATTTTCAGGGTGCCCAGGCCTACTATGTAAAGGGTATGAGCCAGTGCATCGTCCAGTTCTTCCTCATCATCCTGGGCCATACGATATTTCACCATCTCGATATAATGGTCAGCGAAGACATGCCAGACAAAAGTTTCCAGCTTTCTCATTACCCTGTCAAATCTGAAATCCTTGTAATCCTGGGTAACTTCCTTTACCAGCCTTGAATACTGGGTAAGAAGCCAACGGTCACTTGTCTGGAGCTGGGAATGGTCTATCTCAACAGGCCCGGCAATGGTCTTGGAAATGAACTTGTGAATGTTCCATAACTTTGTGCAGAATCTCTGGCCGTGGAGTATATGCTTCTCCTGAATTGCCGTGTCCTCGCCAACAGTTACTGTTGATGAATAATAGCGCCAGGCATCTGTTCCGAATCTATCTAGCAAATCAAGTGGATCAATTGCATTGCCGTCAGAGGCATGCATTGTAGTTCCGTCTGGAGCCAGAATGAAACCGTCCACCATTATGTCGTTCCAGGGTTTTCCACCAGTCAGATAATGGCTTCTCAGTATTGTGTAGAATGCCCATGTTCGAATTATGTCCTGACCCTGGGGCCGGAGGCTGCAAGGCCAGAGTTTCTTGTGAAGTTCATGTTCTCTCTGCCAGTATGTGATGTATAATGGCGATATGCTGGAATCCATCCAGGTGTCAAAAACATCCTGACAGCCAATTAACTTCTCGCCGCAGTCCGGACAGTCCGGGACCGGAGGCTCATCCACTGTTGGGTCAACATAGCAATCATCTTCCCTGGCCAACACAATATCGCCGCAGGAATTGCATTCCCAGATTGGAATTGGGGTTGCAAAATACCTCTGTCTGGAGATAACCCAGTCCCTGTTCAGTGAGTTCACCCAATTTTGCAGACGAATTTTCATGAACTCGGGGTACCAGTTAAGTTCATCAGCTATTTTCAAAACTTCTTCTCTGGCATCCAGTGTTTTCAGGAACCACTGTGGCACTTGAAGAAATTCTATTGGAGTCTTGCAGCGCCAGCATGAGCCAACACTTTGCTCTGCCTTTTCCTGCTTTGGAAGTAATCCTTGCTTTTTCAGGTCTTCGATTATTGTGGCCCTGGCATCCTTGATTGTCATGCCCTGGTAGCCTCCGGCAAGTGAGTTCATAATTCCCTGGCCGTCCATTGCATTTTCTACCGGGAGATTATGCTTGTAAATCCAGTCCAGATCATCCTTGTCGCCAATACTGCAAATCATAACCAGTCCAGTTCCGAACTCCGGGTCAACTTTATCGTCGGCAATTATGTCAATTTCCTTTCCATAGATAGGGGTGATAAGCTTCTTGCCAACCAGATGCGCCATTTTTTCATCTTTTGGGCTTACAGCAGCAAGCTGGCATGTGCATATTAGCTCCGGGCGGGTGGTTGCCACAATGGCATCCTCGTCCTGGCCAGATACTCCAAAATGAATGTAATTTAATATTGATTCTCTGTCTTCGTACTCCACCTCGGCATCTGCCAAAGCGGTTCCACACCTGGGGCACCAGTTGACAGGGGCTAGGCCTTTGTAAATCAGGCCTTCCTGGTATAATTTCAGGAATGTAATTTGAGTAATCCTGCGATAATTTTCAGCATCGGTGCGGTAGAAAATTGAAGGGTCCATGCAGCATCCCAGCAGATTAAATTGAGTGCGGATATGGTCGGTGTTCTGGTCTGCAAATTCCTTGCAGAGCCTGAGAAATTCTTGCCTTGGAGTATCACGCATATGAATGCCATGCTTCTTTTCCACATTTACCTCGATTGGCATTCCGTTGACATCAACACATAGCGGGAAAAGCACATTATGGCCGGTCTGCCATCTGAACCTGGCTGCAAAATCTATGTGGGTATAATGAGTGGCATGGCCAACATGCAGGGGGCCGGAAGCATACCTTGGCGGATTGTCCACAGAATACACTGGCTTCTCTGATTCCTTGTCAAAATGATAGAGCTTCCACTGTTCCCAGTTCTTTTGCCACTTGGCTTCTATTGCCTCTCTGTCATATTGATCCATTTTCATTCCTCATTTACATTCGTCTGGATATAATGATTAATAATAAGAGTTTCGACCTTTACAAGAAATTCAATCTGAGGTGATGAGAGTGGTAGTGGCAATGACTCCTTGCACGCTTCTAACTTTGCTGATAATCAATGTGCGCATCTCTTTCAGATTCTTGGTCTCGATTCTGGCTATCATGTCATATTCGCCAAAAACTTCCCTGATGCCTTCAATCTGTTTGACCTTGGCCAGTGCATCGTAGACTACATCCTCTTTATTGGCCTCGACTCTGATTAATATAAAGCAAGTTATCATATGATTCACTAACAAGTAATCTACTATGACATTATAATAATTTGTGCCGGAAAATTAAGCTTCAATGAGTTGTAGCCAGTTATCAATATCATTGAGGAATCTGATTAACGTCTTGCCCATATGCTCTTTCTGAACCTTGAATGCCCCGGCAGAGCGCTGGAGAAACTCGTGGGGCCTGGATATCTGAATATTCGCTGACTGAATTTCATCCATTGTTGCTGGGCAATCTAATTCCCTAAATTTCTGTAAATACTGGAATGCCTGGTCTGCCTTGACAGCGGCAAGAATCTCTATCTTCCTTTCGGCGCGAATGTCATCAGGCATGTTCTTCAATTTGCCATTGGACTTTCTGAGAGATTTCCAGAGACTGAAAATATCACTGCAGGCCTGCTCAATGCCATTTGCCTCGGTCTTTCCAAGAACTGCCATTGCCCTTGATAGATGCTCCGTATCCTCATTGTAAATCTGGTCTGCCCGCTTTCCAGCCACATACTCAATTCGAATAATTCCATCCTGAATTTTCTTGGTACCCAGTATGATGATTCTTATGGCTTCCGAGGTATTATTAAGATGAGTTCCACCGCATGCTTCTGTGTCAATATTTTTGATTCTCAGGACTCGCAATTCATCCCCTGGAATTGCACCGCCCTGGTAGAGTCTGAAGCCAAACTTTTTCTCAGCCTCATCCTTTGGAAGAATCATTGATTCCACTGGTATTGAATCCTTGATTACCTGATTTGACCCGGCCTCGATTTTCTCAAGCTGTTCCGGGCTGAGAGAGTCATAATGGGTTATATCCAGTCTGCCCTTCTCTTCAGTCTTTTCTGCGCCGGCCTGCCAGATATGGTTTCCAAGGACATTTTTTGCAATACCATTGATTATATGAGTCACAGTGTGATGCTGAGCTAATTGCCTTCTCCGGGCCTCATCAACATGGCCCTTCACTGTGTCACCGACCTTCCAGCCAGAAATATCACCCTCAACCTTGTGAAGAATTATGCCGTCCTGCTTGAAGGTATCCAGAACCTGAACCTCTGTGTGGCCGGAGAGCCGGCCAATATCGTGAAGCTGGCCACCAGAAGTCGGGTGGAACGCAGTTTCCTTCAGAATCACATTATTATCAATGATTGCAAGAACCTGGCTTTCAAAGTTCAGGTCAAGATAATTATCAAAATAGAGCGTAATAGTTTCTTCTAAATCAGGAATTTCCAATCGCTCTTCCTTCTCGGTCTTTGCCTTTGCCTCGGAGCCCTCATGAAGTTCTGCAACCCTGGCATAGAAATCAGCAGGAACTTTCACGTCCAGCCCGGCGTCCACAAGTAAGTCTGGCATGATGCCCTTTGAATCATAAAGTTTGATGAGGTCATTGACAGAAACAGGTTTTCCTTTCTCCTTCATCCGGCCAACTGTGGCAATAGCCATTTCCTTTGTCTGGATGAATTTTTTCCTCTCATTCTCCAGAATATCTCTAATTTCTGGAATGGCATTCTGCATTTCAGGGAATTGCGGTTTAAGGTATTCGGCATGCCACTGGCAAACCTCTGCCATGTCAATGTCCCATCCATAGCGATTGATGTATTCCATTGCCCTGCGATAAATGAGTCTGAGATTGTACCCGCCGCCGGAATTTGATGGAAGCCCGCCGTCAGTTAATGCGAATAGTAATCCTCTTGTATGGTCGGCCACCGAATACAGGCCAGCAGTTGCCATTACTGCATTTTTCAGGTCAGGAACATCTACATCTATTTTACCAGCTATCTCGGTCCAAACCTTCTCAATGTCATCAACCTCTTCCAGGTTCAGAAGCCCGGAGTAAGGGAGAAATTTAGCCATCATTTCTTTTTCTTCACCATTCTGGCTTATGCCAGCAATTTTAAACAGTTTCTCCATGACAGGAGGAAAGTTCGGCTCATAGGAGGTTGGAGTTCCATGGGAAAACCATGCAGGCCTTTCCTGGCCCATTCCCATGTCTAATACTTTAATGTCCAGTGGTTTCAAATCATCCCCAACACGCTCATACATGGTATAGACCTGATTGCCTATTTCCAATCCGCCAGCAAAGAATTCCAGAGAACATCCGAAATTACCGCCACCGGCCCAGGCATCCTCATGATACACAATATCCTTCAGTGGAATGCCCATTCCCTCAACCAGCCAGGCATGAATATCCTCGAAATACTTAGGCTGGTCATAATTATCCTCGGTCTCAAAGGCATGCTGACCTATCATGATAAAGCCAGTATTATGCCGACCAGTAATTCCAACATTGTCCACATCATTGAACCTCATGCAGGTTTGCGGGACTACCAGAGGATTTGCCGGAGGCTTTACCTCGCCCCGGACCACATACGGTTGAAAGTCGGTGATACTGGCCAAAGTGAATTCTGATGTGGGATTCCACCTAGAAATAGTAGGATAACGATTGATTGGCGTGTAACCGCGCTTTTCAAAAAGGTCGGAAAAACGCTCCCATACTCCGATAAAGTCCATCTTGTGCTCGCATGCCTTTATGCCAATGAATGAATAGCCGCCCTCGCATACTGGCTCACCGCAAACTTCCCGCTCCGGGTCCGCGGTCCAGTAATAGGTCTGACATTTGGGGCATCGCTTCCGCTGAAGGCCAATCTCCTGCATCTTCTCGGTGGGGAAGAACTTATCTGGCTCCCTGGACGCCTCGTCCTTGACTGACTGTTTCATTTCTTTTTCGGAAAGCATGATTATGCCTGGAGATAGGGAAGGGATTATTAAAATTATTCAGTTCCGGTGTTTAGGAGAAAATTATTGAATTACGAGTTCAATAAAGGCACGTAAATTATTAAAAAATGAGAGCAACCGCTAAATTAATAGATAGCGAATTTATACAGGGAAATAGTGAGGTGGATGAGATGAGGAAGGTATTTACAATCGCAGTGGCGCTTGCTCTGATATTGATAACTTTTGCTTCAATGTTTAATATCAATGTAACAGCTGAAGACGGATTAATTGCAAAATGGAGTTTCGATGAAGGTGCTGGTACTGATGCAACAGATACTTCAGGAAATGGCAATGATGGTATAATCTACGGAGCAACATGGGCAACAGGGATTAATGGTTCTGCGTTGAGTTTTGATGGTGTGGATGATTATGTCGAAGTACCAGACGACCCATCATTAAGGGGGTTTAACCAAATCACTCTAGAGGCATGGGTGAATATTAAAAGTGTATATATATATGATGAGGGGGAGGATATAGTTGGGAAAGGCGATGATTTAACCAAAGATGTATATAATTTACACGTACGTGAAGACCCTGCCCAAAATTCACTTGAATTTAAAATCACCATTGGCGACGGGGTTAACCGTGCAACAGTTGCTTCTTCATACGTATTTGAAACAAACACAAATTATTCAGTTGTCGGAACATATGATGGAAACATATTGTCAATTTATGTAAACGGAATATTAATAAACGATTTAGAAGTGTCAATTCAAACTTTTGGTAACAACTTAAATCCTCTGTACATCGGAAAGCATACCTGGGGTGCGTCAGAGAGTAAGAGAATAGAAGGAATGATTGATGAAGTTAAGATATATAATTATGCATTAAGCGCAACAGAAATCGAGTCAAATTATCAAAATGCACTGGATGTAGCAAATGATTTCGCAGCAGATAGTTATATCCACATAACCTCCGGTACATTTAGTGAATTAAGCTATAATTCAGTCGATAAATCTATAGAAGTTCAACCAGGCACATCGATTAGTGGTTCAGTTGATATTTCATTAGACAATACTGGTCCAGGCAGTGCGGTTTATGTTATTGGCACAACTCCTAATTGGGGAACACATTCAACATCTTACTGGGAAATTGGAACATTTGCAACGGGAACAGGCACAGATACTGTTGATATAGATGTAACCGCGCCTGATATAGAGGGAACATATTATCTGATTATTGCTGGCGGATGGGAATTTAATGCTGGACAAGTTATGTCTGCTACAAATTGGGGGATTGGAACTCTTCAGTGGGATGATGGAAATGATGTTGCTGGGTGGAGTTCAACACAAATAAATGATGCAAGGGTAGATGGTTTAGCCATTGGCCAGGTAGATACAACAGGAGGAAGGGGAAATTATTATTTTCCTGCGGATGCAGTGAAAATCACAGTTAGTTCATCTGCAATAGTATCCCCTACAGCTCCACTGAACCTCCAAGCAACCCCCGGAGATGGAGAAGTAACTCTAACATGGGATGCTCCAGCAGACGATGGTGGTTCTTCAATAACGAATTACAATATTTATCAAGGGACAAGTTCTGGTGATGAATCTTATCTTACTACGATAGATAATGTACTGACCTACACAGATTCAGGTTTAACAAGCTGGCAGACTTATTATTACCAGATTAGTGCCGTGAATGATATTGGAGAGGGGAGCCTCTCTAATGAAGCAAGTTCTTCCACAATTTCGTATGATTTATCATCAGATATTGCTTCCCTATATTCATCGGTTGATTTATCCATTGAAGAAGTAACTGAGGAAGGCTCTGGGCTGATGTCAAATCTCTCAATTGCATTAACTGATAAAACTAATGATTTTAAAGTGGATGTTTTGCTTGGTTCATTTATGGCATATTTTAACGTACAAACCATTGACGCAAATACCTTAGCGCCCTTGACTGTAGAGCTCCTTACTGAAGAAATTCTAAGTGAATTATGTTCGGAAATTGTAAAATGGACTACTGAAGAAATTAAAGAAAGCGATTTTCTTTCTCTTCCAGATGAGGAAATTCGAACTGTTACTAAGGATTATTTGAATGAAGGAGAAGCTTTCTATGATTTCACTGTTAAGAATGGTATATATTATGACCGAAATCAAAGAGTTACATTGAATGACATAAAAAATTATATTTACTCTTCAATTGATAATATTGAAACTCTTATTGATTCCGAAGAGCTTAACAAAAATGAAGCAACATTGATTCAAGAGTTTATATATGGAATTCAAGCGGAATTAACAACTGTATGCACTACCCCTGTTGTGATTTTCAACGACCCAGCAAATGGTATCGAAGATTTTAATAGTTATAATTTGGCTCTTACTGAAATGCTATTGAATGAAGAATACTTCGAAAAAAGAATGGCAAGTTTAACCTGGATGGCATCCATGGGCGGTCTTATTTTAACGATTAGCGGAGTAGGAACTGGCCTGGGAATTCCATTATTGCTTGGAGGCGCAGGCGTTGGAGCGTCTATTGGCTGTGATATTAGTTTTATGACTATTTATGCTAGTATGTTAGTTATCAGCAATTTAATGATAAATTCAATGTTAGCCCAGGTTGCCGAAATCATCCACCAAGCTTATAGTGGGGTTGAGGATATTCTGGCTGGAAATGATATAAATTATTTCGAAATAACAGAATATACACAGAATTCTGATCTCTCTCTAGGAGAAGCTTTAAACCCAACATTAACTGTCAATAATGCAGATTCAAAATCTGCAACGTATGATTTTATTTTCATCCTTTCAGATCCTATAACTGGTCATGTTTACCAGACGGTTGCATCAACTAAAACTATTAAACCAGGCATGGGCCAGACAATATCTTTCAACAGCCTTGATAATTTAGCAGTGCCACCTTTAAGGAATTATAAAGTTGAGATTCTGGGTAAAAATCAAGATAAAGCTTTCATAATGTCATCATATATTGAAGATAGTGTTTATTTTTGTAAAAGCCCCTCTATTCTCACGATTGTGGATCCATTCTGGATACCTTGGACAGTAATTTTTCCAGGATTGATAACAGCTGAGGTTCAGGTAACAAATCTTGAAAACTATGCTTTTGATCATATTTATTGCGATGTACAACTTTCATTTGATGGTTATTTATGGGCACCCTTTAATATCAATTCAAATCCAATATTTGAGACCCTTCTACCAAATCAAATTTATAAATACAGAGAAGGATTAGAGGGCTTTGGTATAATTACTGGTTGTAAAGTGTCTGTCAACATTTATATCAATGGTTATCTCATAGAACAGATTGTGAAAACTGCCTCTTTGAATCCATTTGGTTGTTCTCAAGCGTCTGTTGAATGTCCTGTAAATCTTATGTGCACTAATGAAGAAGGTAAAAGGATTGGTACAACACCCTTGGGCGAGGAAATTAATGAAATTGAAGGGGCAGAAATAATATCAACAGGTGAAAAAGAATTATATCTATTACCAAAAAATCATAATTGGAAATTTTCAGTTACTTCATTAGATAGTGGTGATTATACATTTAGCTACCTCACTCTGACGAACGTATCAGATTACAATGTTTTCCAATTGAATAAATCAATTATTTCAAAAGGTACTGTAGATATAATAGAAATTAATGATGGGGGAGCAAAAATTCAATTGACATCAGAGGAAGAATCTGAATTTAGTGTTCAATATACTCTTAATAGAACATATTATGAAAGTGAAAAGAAGATGAGTTTAAATGAAATAAATATTACTGGTGGAGAAATCTATCAATTTGAGTTCAGTGAGTATAATAATACTAGTTCAGATATAGAAAAATCATTGAAAGTAATATTATCTATAGATAACGACGGAGATGGAACGATAGATGCATCCGCTGAACTAGAAGATGGTATGACAGGAGATGAGATTAGTGTCCTTATAAGGGCAGATTCGGAAATAGATACCCCTATTCCAACTGATACTGAAATTAATACTCGTTTATCTGATACACATATTGGCATCATGGTATTTTTGGTTGCTGTGGTAATCATGATTGGCTTGTCGTATTCTGAAAAGCGCCCACCTAATACACGGAAGGTTCAGAAGCGAGGTCAAAGGCCACCGCCTGAGACATAGGCTAATTCAAGATTGCTGAATCCAGATTTTGAGGCCTCTTACGCTTCCGCATGGTGTACAACTAGGTTATAACCAAAATAGGTTTATATTCTAATAATGACAATTGAGTATTAAGACTAAAAAGTCTGAGGAGGTTAAATATGAAAAATCGTGGGTACGAATATGAAATGAGCATCCCGAAGGTCGAATACGGGAACATTCGCATAGACAATCTCAGCCTCGCATCCGGTTCTGGCGTGATGTCCAGTAATACAATAAACATCTGCGGCGTCATGCTCTGCGCAATCACAATGAAGCGGGAAATCAAGTCAGGCCAGACAGTGACAAAATACGCGAAGTATTCGCTGTAGGCATCCCAAACATTCGCCCAAGTGGACAGAATTGCAATGGAAGAGGTACATGGAGAGATGTGCCACCTTTCATTTTTTCATCTCGCCCAGGCTTGACCTGGGCACTCCATATAAAACACCCAACCAGTGGTTGACTCCATCACCACTGGTTAACTTTTATTTTTTTGCTTATCAAACTTATGTGAGGCATGATTTAATTGAACAAAACACTTATACAATAATGAATTATCTGGCTGAAAGCCACAAGTATTCTTTACAAAACGCCGAGGTGGCTCAGCCTGGTAGAGCGTCGGACTCATAGGGATAATCTATGACGCACAGGATATCTTGAGATATCCGAAGGCCACGGGTTCGGATCCCGTCCTCGGCACTTTTTATTTCACTATGAGCAAAAACCAAGCAATAATAAAAAGGCCGTTGAATTCTGACAAAATAAATTTACTGGCAAAAGAATTCAACAAGGACCGAGTTCCAGCCTAACCACTTTCCGGCGAAATCCTCATATCACATGCGACCTTCATTAATTTGAAAATATGAAGAAATTACTAATTATCATACTGGCAGGCCTGATTCTGCTCAATGCCTTCGGCAATGTTGCAGCTCAGGAGGATGACGAATGTGATGATGATTCATGCGACGATGACGGAGATTGCATCACCTGCCGCGATAATAGCTTCTACTACGTATTGATGATTGGCCTGATTATTTTTGCAGTGTTCTTCTACCTTAGAAATAAGGAGAAGATTGGATAATTTATTCCCACTCAATAGTTGCTGGCGGCTTATTCGTAATATCATAAACAACCCTGTTGACCTTATCTTTCATGGTATTGGTTATACGAATAGAAATCTTATCCAGAACTTCATGGGGTATCTTGGAATAGGCTGCGGTCATGCCGTCCAGTGATTGGACCGCCCTTACTGCCACAGTGTAGCCGTATGCCCGAACATCTCCGTGAACTCCCACAGTTTTAATTGGAGTGAGAACTGCAAAGTACTGCCAAGGTAATTCCATTATTCCTTCTTCTGCGCCCTTTTCAAACTCTTCCTCAACAATGGCGCAGGCCTCCCTGACTATGTGGGCTGCCTCTTCGGTTGGCTCTCCAATGATTCTAATTGCCAGGCCAGGTCCAGGAAATGGCTGGCGTTCTGCAAATTCTATTCCAAGGTATCTGCCCAGCTTTCTGACCTCGTCCTTGTATAAATCCCTCAATGGCTCAACCAGCTTCATGTCCATTTTTTCTGGAAGTGCTCCAACATTGTGATGGCTTTTGATTGTGTCACGAAGTTCTCCGCCAGATTCTATCCAGTCAGGCGCAATTGTGCCCTGAACAAGGAATTTTGAACCGATGATTTTGGCTTCTCTCTCGAATACCCGAATAAATCTCTCGCCGATGATTTTACGTTTTGCCTCGGGTTCTTCAACGCCCTTCAGGGCGTCGTAGAATTCCTGGCTGGCATCAACGAACTTGTGATTGATATCCATATTTTCCATCATCTTGACCACGTCTGCGGATTCATTTTTTCGCATGAACCCAGTGTCAACATGTACCGCCAAAAGTTGGTCTCCGATTGCCATGCTTACCAGGACTGTTGCAACAATGCTGTCAACTCCGCCGGAGCATGCGATAATGGTCTTGCCATCTATCTGCTGGCGTATCTGCTCAATTGCTTCATTTGCAAATGTCTCAGGGTCGAACATCAGGCATCACCCAGGCTGGATGAATCAGCATGGACCTTATCTTCCTGAGCCTTTCTGTGTTCCAGCAGTTTTTGCTCCACCTCTGGATTGTTAATTCCAATAATCTGGGCTGCCAGAAGGGCTGCGTTTTCACCCCTGTCAATACCAACAGCTCCAACAGGAATTCCCGGGGGCATCTGGACAATTGATAGAATAGAATCCAAATTGACTTTTCCGGAGACCGGCACACCAATGACTGGCCTTACTGTGTGGGCCGCTATTGAACCTGGCAGGGCTGCTGCAAGTCCGGCAATGGCAATGAATACCTTTGCATCGGATTCGTCCACCAGCTTTTCCACCAATTTTGGAGTTCTGTGGGCGCTTGCC
>DAOVXH010000039.1 GCA_030636255.1 Methanomassiliicoccales archaeon | reverse complement strand
GGAAGCATAGACAGCCAGATAGCAATAGATACACTATCTTCCAGCTTTAAATTCCCAGAGGAAAAAGTGGCAATCTGGGGTCAGCACAAGACTGAAAACCTGGGCATCGAGAAGATAATTGCCAATGTGGTGTCAAACCCCAATATTCGTTATCTGATTCTTTGCGGGGATGAAGTTAGAGGTCACAGGTCCGGCCAGAGCATTATGGCCTTGCATGCAAACGGCATTGACGAGAATGGCAGGATAATCAATGCCAGAGGCGCTGTTCCGTATATTGAAAATGTGCCGCCAGAGGCAATAGCCAGGTTCCAGGAACAGGTGGAATTAATTGACATGATTGGCATAACCGATAAATCAGAAATACTTGCCAGGATTGATGAACTGGCAGCCCTGAAAAAACCAGCCTTTGGCGAGCCGATAGTCGTACAATTTGTTGAACGTGAAAAGACCAGCCAGATGAAGTCATTGTCAGGAAAAATATCCATGCACAAGGATTTGCTGGTTGACCCTTATTTAGATGTGGAAGAAATGGTGATAACATGATGAGCTTTTCCAAAGAGCAGAAAATTATTGAAATAGGCGACCTGAAGCTGGGAGGCCAGCCAGGTGAATTGCCAACCGCCCTTTTCGGCACGGTCTTTTATGGTAAGAAATACAGACAACCAGATGCTGAGGCACTGGAAGGTGCAAGGAACTTTATCAGAACCCAGGAGGAACTTTCAGAAATGACTGGCAATCCCTCGGTAATAGATATTTATCTTGGAGATGAGGGGAACATTGCAAGTCGAATTGACCTGGTGCTTGAGGAGATTCCAGATAAGAGTCCATTCTCTATTGACATTCCAGAGTCGGATATACGCCAGGCTGCCCTGAAGCATGCCAGTCAGATTGGAATTTCCCATCGAATAATTCTTAACTCGTTCAATTTGGCAGCAGAACCGGAGGAACTAAATGTTCTGAGGGAGCATCCACCTGGCTGCACAATTTTACTTGGCTACAATCCAAAGGACTTTTCTGTTGACGGCAGAATTGACATGATTGAGTCTGGAGCTGGCTACCTTGAGAAGGGATTAATGCAGTTTGCCAATGAATTTGGCATTGATAATCTATTGCTGGACACCGGGGCAACACCATTTGACCACAATGCTGCCGAGACACTTCGTTCAATACCTGTGATGAAGAATAAATGGGGTATCCCGACTGGCTGTGCAATTCACAATACTGTGGAAAGCTGGCTCTGGATGAAAAAGTATAGGAAGGAACACAAAGCCGAATACCTCACATGTGATGCTGGAGCAAATGCATTACCAGTTATGTTAGGTGCAGATTTCTGCGTCTACGGGCCAATAAGAAATGCTGGCTCGGTATTTCCATTTGTGGCAATGGTTGACAAGTTCATTGCCGAGGGAGCTGAAGATTACTTTGGTGTCAGTCAGTCAGACAATCATCCCAGGAGGAAACTGGAGTGAACTTCCCTCCGCTGACTACCACAGTGGTAGGAAGCTATCCTGCAAGTCCCCATGTTAAAAATCTATTTAATTACTGCAAGACAGGCCAGGACCCCTATGAAGATAGTATTCGTGAGGCAGTTGAGGCACAAATTTCCGCAGGAATCGACATAATCTCCGACGGCCAGACCAGAAATGATATGATAAAATTATTTGCAGCAAAGCTTGGTGGCATTCGCATGCGCCAGAAACCGGTTGTCATCGGCGAACTGGAGCACAGGAAACCAATAACCCTGGATGACCAGAAACTTGCCAAGGAGATAATAGACAACAGAGCAATGCTGAAAGGAATTATAACTGGCCCTTTTACTCTGGCAATGTCCTGTCAGGATGAATTTTACGGTTCCCAGGAAAAACTTGCAATGGGATTTGCAGAGGCATTGAACCATGAGGCCAGGGCGCTTTCCGGTATTGTAGATATTCTCCAGATAGACGAGCCTTTCTTTTCTGTGGAATACCCTGAGTATGCTGATAATTTAATTTCAACCATATTTTCAGGAGTGGAAATTCCCAGGGGATTGCATGTCTGCGGCGACGTAAGCAATATTTTTGAAAAACTGGTTGAGTTGGACGTTCAAATTTTAGACCATGAATTTGCTGCACACCCAGAATTGCTGAACATAGTGGCAGAGGTGGATTTTTCCCAGACAATAGGTTTTGGCTGCGTCCGTTCCGATGTGAACACATCAGAGACAGTGCCAGAAATCTTAGAAACAATTAAAAAGGGGATTGACTCTATTGGTAATTATAAGATGATGCTGGACCCGGATTGCGGTCTGCGTCATTTGACCCCTGAAGTGGCAAGAGAGAAACTTCAAAATATGGTTAGAGCGAGGGATTCACATGAAAGTTGAAACAATCGAGGCAACAAAGCACAAGCGAATGACCAAGGACCCCCATGGATTCTTTGTCATATTCATGGATCAGGACCGCAAAGAGATAGTGGTTGAGTTCTACGAATCTGTGATAAAGGACGAAAAAAGCAAAAAGAAAATTGGAACTGGAAAGCTTGGGCTGGTTGTTTGCGGTAGAAGTGCAGAGGCACTGTGCCATACCATTGCCAGGGAGGACCTTGTCACACGTTTTGACCATGCCAGCTATCTTGGCAGAGAATTGCAGAAGGCCGAGTTTGCTCTGAAGAATAAATTGCAATATGATCAGGACGAGGAAGTTGCAGTTAAGCGCAAGAAAAAATAATCTCCAAAATTGCACAGGCCTAAATATAGAATATACTGGCAATATTTTTTCCAAAATCACATACAATAATTAATAGCAGGAAAGTTTTTATTCACATAGGGCATTATGTGAAAAGTAGTGAAAGTGTGGGAATTGATTAGTTTATGCCAAAGAGAAAAAGTAATGAAAAGGCTGAGGCCAGCAAAAACAATTCAGAAGAAAGCCAGGAACGGTACAAAATTCTTTTTGAATCTGCCACTGATGCAATAATGATACTTGATGGGGATTCTTTCTTTGATTGCAATGAAGCAACACTGAAAATGTTTGGCATGACCAAGGAAGAATTTACAAAGGTCCATCCATCAGAGATATCGCCACCCAAACAAGCAAACGGGAAAGATTCGAGAACTGAGGCAAATAAAAGAATTTCCCATGCTTTCAAGAAGGGATTCAACAAGTTTGAATGGATACACAGACGCAGCAATGGAGAGGATTTTCCAGTAACAGTCTGGCTAACTGCATTTCCACTTGAAGATAGACAGGTCCTCCAGGCAACGGTCAGGGACATCACCGAAAAGATGGAAATTGAAAAGTCACTCATGGAAAGTGAGGAACAACTTCGGGGAATATGGGACAGCGTCCAAACTGGCATAGTTATGATAGACACCAAAACCAGAAAAATAGTTGATATCAATGCCAAGGCACTGGAAATGATTGGCATCACAAGAAAAAAAGCAATTGGAAAGATATGCCATGAATTCATCTGCCCATCCGAAGAAGGTAAGTGCCCAATTTTGGATCTTGGCCAGGATGTTGATGATTTCGAGAGGGTGCTTCTAACTGCAGATGGCAGGAAAATTCCAATTCAAAAATCAGTCACCAGAGTTAAAATTGGTGAGAATGAGTATATACTGGACAGCTTTGTTGACATTACCCAATTGAAAGCCGTGGAAGCACTGCTTGAAGAGTATGAGGAACATCTTGAGAACCTGGTTGAAGAGAGAACAAGTCAACTTATGAATGCAGAGAAGGAAGTAAGACGCCTCATTCAGGCAGTAGATTCCTCAATGAATGCTGTTGTTCTCTTTGATCTGGATCTAAATGTTATTTACGCTAACCTGGCATTCAGTCAGCTTGCAGAAACAACTATGCCTGAAATTATGAAGAGCAAGGTTCTGGAATTGATTGATGATGAATATCTGGATATAGTAATGGAAAATATTTCCCAGGCACTTCAGGGCAAAGAGGTTGATACCTTTGAGGTTCAGGCCAGGACATCCAAGGGCAGGCCAATATGGGTTGAGATTGTTGGCTCTGTGGTATATGATGATTCAGGAGAACCTGAAGGTATTCTCACAATAATAAGAGATATCACAGACAGAAAAGAAATGATAGAGAACCTCATTGCCGCAGAAGATAAATTTCGATTGCTTGTGGAAAGGGCCAATGACGGTATATTGATAATTCAGGATGAAAAGGTTGCATACATGAATCCTTCCCTGGTTAAATTATCTGGATACCCCCTTGAAGAGCAGATTGGGAGGAATTTTGTTGAAAATGTTGCTCCCGAGGGAAGAGCAGTTGTAGAAAAATTATTCAAAGCCAGAATGCAGGGAAAACCAACACCTAGCATTTATGAAACAATACTTCTGAGAAAGGATGGGACTAGAGTTCCGGTGGAGGTCAATGCAGCGGCCATGGATTATAATGGCCAGCCTGCGGACTTTGTCTACCTTAGAGATTTAACAGAACGAAAGAAGGCCGAGGAAGTAATCAGGCAAAGTGAGGAAAAATTCAGAAAATTAATCGAAACTGCAAATGATGCTATCTTCCTGGCTGACATTGAAACCGGTATAATAACTGATGCAAATAAGAGAGCTGAGACTCTCATCGGTCGCTCAAGAAAAGAAATTATCGGAATGAGCCAGACCAAACTTCATCCTAAAGGAATGGCCAAAAAATATAAAACAATTTTTGAAAATCATATCAAGGAAGGGTTTGCCATTGAGGAAGAGATTTATGCATTACACAAGGATGGCAGTAAAATTCCAATCTCCATCAGTGCTAGTACCTTTGAATTGAATGGAAAACCTGTTATTCAGGGTATTTTCCATGACCTTACAGAACGTAAGAAGATTCAGGATGCATTGCAGAAGGAGAAAGATTTCTCTGAAACAATTGTCCAGGCAGCAGACGCAATTATAGTGGGACTGGATGAAAAACACAGAATACAATTGTTCAATCAGGGTGCTGAAAGGATTACTGGCTACACAAGCAAAGATGCCATAGGCAAGGATTGGTTCAAATTAGCTTTTAAACCTGATATGCTCAAGGAGATGAATAAGGTATGGAAGAGTGCCTGGGGAAAAAGTGCCCACTCGAATGTCAATCCAATCTGGACAAAGTCCGGTGAAAAGAAAATAATCACCTGGAGCAACAGTTCAATAAAAGACGAACATGGCAAAACAAGCATGGTCATATCAATTGGCCACGACATTACAGAACGCCAGAAGATTCAAGATAAGTTGATTGAAAATGAAGAAAAATTAATTGGATTTTTCAATTCCATGGTGGACCTGGTCTTTGTCTTTGATAAAGATGAGAAGTTCACGTTCTATCATTCACCAGAGGAAGGGGCACTTTATCAGAAGCCTGAAATGTTCATTGGAAAACATCACTCCGAGGTCATGCCGCCATACATGGTTAAGATGCTTGAAGGGGCATTCAAGAAAAACAGAAAGGGGGAGCCAGCACATATAGAATATAATATTGAAATCGGCGATAATACCCTGTGGTTCTCTGGAAATCTTTCACCAATATTTGACAAGGGTAAGTACAATGGCACAATTGCTGTTGTGAGGGACATCACCCTCCAGAAAGAGGCCGAAGAGAATGTCCAGGTATCCGAGAAGATTTACAGAGGGCTCTATGAAAGCACCATTACCCTGGCAGACACTACAGACCTGAACGAGGTCATCGCAGTAATTGCAGAACAGGCAAGGAATATTCTGGAAGGTGAATGTTCAACAATATATCTGTGGAATGAAACCGAGAAGATTCTTGTTCCATATTACACAAATGCCGAAGGAGACAAAGAAAGATTCATGGAACATAAGCTCAAGATTGGCGAAGGATTGAGTGGCTATGTTGCCAAGAAAAAGGTTGGCTCCTATTCCAATTATGATGACAAGCGAAAAATCAAAGGCTATATCCCTGGAACAGGAACAGATAAGGACCATCTACAGTCCATAATCGCAGAGCCAATGATTGTGGAAGGAAAGTTAGTTGGAGTCATAAATGTAATTGCCCAGGAAAGAAAATTTAATGATGATGATTTGTCAAAAATGGACATACTGGCACATCAAGCCACAATTGCCTATGTAAGGTCAAAGAACCTTGAAGCACTGACACAGAGTGAAGGTAGATTCAGACGAATGATAGATAATATCCATGATGGTATGACCATTATCGAAGGAGAAAAAGTTGTTTTTGTTAATGACAGAGCCATGGAAATTTATGGATATTCTGGTGAAGAATTAATGGATATGAATCACCTGGACCTGATAATCCCAGAAGAAAGAGAACAGATGAGCCAGATTATGGAAAATGCTGCAAATTCCGGCCTTATTCTTGGTGAATTAGAATTCTGGATAGAGCAAAAGAGCGGGGAGAGAAGATACATCCGTACAAGAACTTCCACCAGTGAAGAGGGAGACAGCATCAGCCAGTTTATCATCACCACAGACATAACCGAAAGGAAAATTGCAGAAGATGAGGCAAAGAGAAAGAAGATGAAATTCCTGCTGGAGGATGGGCGTGCATATCTTGTGAAGGAATTCAAGCCTGGACTTTCTCTGGAGGCCTTCAAGGACCTAATAGGAATTGACTATCCTGGACTGTTCATTTCAAGAACACCAAAGAAAGATTTAAACAAGCTGGTGCAGGGACCATTTGATCATATATGGCTTGGTCAGAAGGATGATGATGAACAAGTATTGGACAATATAAAAACAAGCATCAATGCCATGGCAAGTAAAAGCGTCATACTAATGGACCGACTGGACTATCTCATATTCAAATATGGGTTTAGAGAGAGCTTGGCATTCCTTTACAGCCTCAGGGATATTGTGTACATCAAGGAACAGGTGCTTGTTCTCTCAATAGACCCATTCAGCATAAACGAGGAAGAGATGGCATTAATAGAAAAAGAAATGAGCGAAATAGAACAAAGGCAGGTTCCCAGGCCAAATGAAGAACAATTTGAAATCATTGAGAAAATATACGAGAGAAATAGCACTGGCATAAAACCATCATTCTCAGAAATAGGCACAGAATTGGGGCTCAGCAAACCAACCTTCCGCAAACGGGTGAGGTCTCTCATAGCCGGCGGTTATGTGGTAGAACTGACAAAGGGAAATAAAAAGGTTCTTGAACTAACACAGAGAGGCAGAAGTCTCTTCTTCAAGTAAGAAAAATGCTGTCTTCAAATAAGAACAACGTGTTTTCTCCAAATAAGAAGAAATAAATTATTAAAATGATAATAAACTATTAATGAAATTTCATTATGTTTCATAACTTTTTTCACTATTGTGATATACTGTGAAACCCTATTATGTATAGAGCACAAATAAGATATGGTGTACAAATGGTAAAACTGGTCACAGTATTGGAAAGACAGCAATGCATTAACTGCAATGGATTAGGTAAATTGCTCAGTGGCCAGGCATGCTCCAAATGCAAGGGTTCAGGAACTGTGGAAGTGGAAATAACTAGATAATGTTAAATAGCATCTACACTTTCACAAGATTTCACAAGATGTTTCTTAAACCTGATATATGGTGAAACACCTATTGTGTGTAAGGACGGCGAAAAAAATGATGTACAGGGATCACCGGGAATACAATCAACCGCCTCAGGAACTTAATCACGATATCCTGAAGAGTTGGCTCAAGGGTGAGACCGGGACTGATAGCCTCAAAGTATGGTTATCTACATTATACGATTGAAGTCGCCAAAACATCCGCAATCCATACGTTCATGTGGAATTACATCACGATAAACTCTTCCCCACTTGGGCGAAGCTATTCTCTCTCCAACCTAGGCATTTTGCCAAAAGCTTCGCCCGTTTTTTTTCATTCAATTAGTTTTAACTCAGAGTGAATGAAAAATTAGCTTTTAGAAAATGAGATAATGCATAATGGTTAAATAATTGACATGTATCAAGGGTTCTGGCCGATATAGCGAAGTGCAAATATGTGACAAGTGCCAGATTTGCTTTGCAAATCTGTCTTAACAGGGAATTCGCAAGCAAACTCCCCTAAGTCGCAAATTTGTTTTCTTCGTAAACCAATTTGCTCTCGTAGTGTAGTGGCCAATCATGAAGCCCTCTCGAGGCTTCGACGCGGATTCAAATTCCGCCGAGAGCACTTTTAATTTTTTAATAACAATTATGCCTAGCCGTTCCTCTTTGTCTTTTTCTTGGGTTTGGATGACTTGCTATCTTTTTTCGATTTACTTGGCGTATCCTTGCCATCACCACCCCTGGTAATGATGAAGTAAACAATAATCAACCCTACAGTAATCAGGCATGAGCCCAGGTACATATAGGCAGTATTAGATATTCCAGAAGAGGGTGATGCTATCTCAAAGTTATAGGTTGTTTCAGAAATATCATTTCCCAGAATATCCTCACCATAGAAGATAATGCTCATGTCCTCTTCAATCAATATTGGGCCATAATAGGTCTTCCATGATTCTCCATCATTAAGGCTGTAATAGACATAGCTTGTTCCAACACCATTGGGAGCGTCTGTGCAATTTATGTAGAACAAGGTACCGGATTCCACTTCAATAATTCCATCACCAGTTGGAGATGTGAGTAT
Source organism: Methanomassiliicoccales archaeon (assembly GCA_030636255.1). Classification (GTDB taxonomy): domain Archaea; phylum Thermoplasmatota; class Thermoplasmata; order SG8-5; family SG8-5; genus JAGLQM01. The sequence continues at coordinate 2,932 of DAOVXH010000039.1, read as the reverse complement.
TGTGGGTGAAGAATCATCCACCACCAGGTTCAGTGACCTTTCTGTACTTACATGGCCTAAATTGTCAGTGGCATAGTATCTTATTGTGTGGGAGGCCTCAACTGGAATCGAGAAGGTTGTGGAATAGGTAAGCCAGGAACCAGAATCAATATTATATTTGATTGAGTGGATGCCAGATTCGGCATTGGCAGATATTGAAAATAGAGATTCTGAAGTGACATAAACAGTTCCAGACATATCATGGGATGGGGAGCCGGTGGTGATACTCACCGTGGGGCCTACATCATCAACATAGACTTGCACCGTTTGTTTGGATTCCTGATTTCCCAGATTGTCCTCTGCATAGAAATTAACTGTGTGACGACCATTATCGGCGATACTGAACACACCTGAATATTCCATATCTGAACCATCATCTATTGAGTAATAAATAGTATCCAGGCCAGAGCCAATATCCGAAGCACTAAGCCTGATTTCCGTATCAGATGTCAGGTACTGATAACCGCTGACGTGCTGTTCTCCAATATAATCAATGCTGGTAATTGGCACCCGGTCATCCACGTATACTTGAATGGATTTTGGGGACTCTGCATTTCCCTGGTCATCAGTGGCATTGTAATACAGGGTATTCAGACCTTCCAGATCAATTGGAAATTGTGGAACTCCGCCTACAATCAGATTCTCCACAACTGCATTGAATGCACCTGTGTACTTGGTGTAATTATTAGCATTCCAGCTGTACCAGATATTGGAAACAGAAGTGCCATTATCGTCAACAGATGTCAAGGTGAAATCTGTGATTGTGTTAACATAAATCGGCGATGTGCCATAATTTGGTTGAGAGTAATTCACTGTGGTGACTGGAGGTGGGGCCGCAGAGACCACTGGCATCCATACAATTGATATGAATACTGCTGCAAGTGCAATTACCATAACCGTGGATTTAATTTTTGATAACATGGATATTCTTTCTTGGCATTGATTCTATGTATAAAAATATTGCCTATTTTTTCAACAGGCCCATGACCTCGGGAAAGATGCTGGCAAAACGTTCCACACTTGGCTGTGGAACCGAGAAAGAAACCCGGATGAAGCTCTCGCCAAATGATTTGGACACATAGTTGCCAGACCTGACAAAGACCTTGTAATCATAGAGCATTTTGTCCTGCAAATCATCTGGGTCAACACCAGTTTGGCTGATATCGATTACAAACATATTGGTGCTTGATGGGTAGACTGGTAAGAAACAACCGTCCATTTTTTCTACGGCAGACTTGATTATGGCCTGATTTTTCAGAAGCTGGGCTCGCAATGGAGGAAGCCAATTGTCGATTGTTTCCATTGCAGCCATGGCCGCCCTTTGAGCAAGGATGTTCACGCTGAGAACGTTTGTGTTGTAGGGCCTCATCTTGTCCATGAGCGCTTTTGGAGCAGCCACCATACCGATTCTCATACCTGCCAGGCCGCATTGTTTGGAGAATGTGTAGCTCACCAGAGTTCTGTCTGGAACAAGGTCATAGGTTGGGAAGGGTTCTGAAAAATCGCGGTAGGTGATATCATCGATTATCAGAATGTCATTGTCCTGGGCTATCTGGCAAATGGCCTTAATTTCGTCCTTGGTGTAGGCTGTTCCCATGGGATTTATGGGGTCAATGAGCAGTATCATTTTTGTTCTTGGGGTTATTGCCTCCTGTATCTGCTCTGGAGTCATTTTCCATGGCTTTTGATAAATAGGAATCTCCACTGGCTTTGCTCCGGAAATCTCAATCTGATGATGAATTGGCAAAAAGCTGGGGTCAGTGCAGATAACTTCATCGCCTTTCTCCAGCAAAGCTCTTGTGAGGATGTATAAACCCTCAATTCCGCCATTTGTGAGCAATACTTCATAATCATCTGGCAGTCCAAGATGTTCCTTCAGAAGCTCTGTTAATCCGAATATACCGTTTGACCTGGGGTATAGATTGTATTCTTTCCAGGAAATAGCTTCCTGAATAGCCTTCTCAATAACATCAGTCATTGGAATCTGATTGGTGTTCTGGGACATCCAGGTTATTTCTTTTGCATGCTTGTGGGCAAAGTCGAATGGATTCATAGCCGTCGGGCATTGATGACCCCTAAAATATAGTTTTGGAAGGTTGATGCAATTATTCCTTACATTCCTCGTAATAAATCCGCCCTTCCGGTCGTGACTTCTTTGGCGGCTTTTTATTGGCCGGATATCCAACTGGCAGAATCACTTGGGGCACAAATCTGTCTGGTATTTTCAGCAAATCCATAATAAATGAAAAATCAGAAGGCGTGTAGGTTACAGAGCCAAGTCCCTCATTTTCTATTGCCAGGACAATATAACCTATGGCAAGCCAGGTTGATTCCAGCCAGTATGGTTTTTCTGTGTCCCCGGCGATAATCAGCAGGACAGGAGCATCCGTGAGGAATGGTTTTTCAGAATTAACCCCCATCTTATCGAACTTGTCTTTCAGGCGGCCAGTGAGTCTTTCATAATACTCTATTTCAACTTTTTGGGCACCTTCCCGGATCTTCTGCTTCATCTCCGGGTCCCTGACAACGACTGTACCATAGGGGAGCAGGCCTGCTCCAGACGGCGGCAGGGTAAGGGCTTCGATAATTCTGTTCAAGCTAGCCTCATCAACTGGCTTGGCAAGAAAATTCCGAACTGTCCGGCGGTTTTTCATGATTTCCAGTAACTTTTCGTTTTCCATTATTCACCCCCATTTGATGTCCAGTATTCTGATGGCCTTGTCTTCATCAGCAGGCTGCAAATGCACAACTCCGGTCCTGCCAGTAAGCTCAAGAACTCCCTGCAAACGACCTCTGAAGAAATCATACCACACTTCATCACAGTCCCAGTTCTGAAGTTCCACACGAACATGCTTTTCTCCAATACGTTCAAGGGACTGGGTTCCGGCCCTGT
>DAOVXH010000125.1 GCA_030636255.1 Methanomassiliicoccales archaeon | reverse complement strand
TGCTCATCTGCAGCATTATTGAAGGAATTCCAAAATAGAAAACCGATGACTAATACAGATACAATCAATAGAGAAACCAGCTTGGGTGTTATCTTGCCTAGCCATGATGTGGCCTTGCCCACTTCAGCCACCTCTCTGCTTTTCTTTGAGTGACTTAATTTCTTCTTTCAACTCCACCATCTTAAGTTCGCGATTAATTGTGGCCTTCTTGTACTTTTCCAGTTCATCTACCTTTGACTTCAGATTTTCCTCTGCATGTTTGCGCTGGGTGATATCATCAAATACCGTGGCAAATTTCCCTTTCTTAGGCGAAAATACAGATATAGAAAAATATTTGTTCATAGGTGGAAAATAGGTCTCAAATTTAGTTGATTGGCCTGTTTTTGCCACATCTGCATAAATTTCCATATAAGGCGGTTCATCTGTGCCATATATTTCCGAAGCAAGCTTGCCAATAATATCCTCTTTTCTCAGATTCAAAATTTCTTCATATTTCTGGTTTGCATCAATTACTCGGTAATCCACAGCCTTTCCTAAATCATCATAAACCATTTCATGCTGGCATACACCTTCATTCATTGAATTGTAAAGAGATCTGAGGTTCCGTTCATTTTCCTTCAAAGCCTTCTCTCTTTCCAGTCTGGCAGTAATGTCCCTGACCATAACCAGTGAAGCAGGGCTATTGTTGTGCTCGAAAATAGAAACATGAATTTCCGCCGAGACAATGGTATCATCCTTTCTTTTAAGAGTTATGTCATAAGTTGAAGGTACATCTTCACCCTGAAGCCGGGCCATATATCTTTCAGCCACCAATTCCAGATGCTCTGGGCCAATAAGTATTGTGAATGGCTCTCCCTTTATTTCTTCAACAGAATAGCCAAGTAATCTTGTAATGGCCGAATTTACGTACTTTATTTCGGCATCCTGTATCAATACTACACCTTCATCGGTGCTGTCCAGCATTTGACTGTATTCGGAGGCAGAAAGACTTTCCTCATCTCTAACTGGTGCTGTATCGCAGTTGGATGGAATAATAATGTCTCTCTTTGCTGTGCTGTCTGTCATGGATGTTCAATATGGAAAATAATATATTTCGGTATTAAACATACTTAAAATAATATCAAAAATGATAATGGTATCTCATGAGTCCAGGCTTCATGTTTTCAATACAAAATGACAGCAATCATCATTGTTCATGAGTGTTTTCTTGACATCCAGGATTACATTTTTATCCCCCTTCAATGCAAACCTGGAAATTATGCCTCTGGTTATGTGGCAGTATACTGGATTAGAACCAAATTTCTCCATCCAGTGGCATTTGTCATTGATTATCTGGATATGTCCATTCTTCAATTCTTCATATTTGAAATCAAAACCTGCAATGTTCATGAGAGAGCAGGTCCAGTTGGAAGCGGCCTTGAGATTAACTTCTTCTTCCACTTTCAGGCTGTGTATATATTCATCGATAATTTCCATCTCTATCTGGTCGCAAGCCCTCTTGAGCATGACTGGATTCGAGGATTTGATTTGAACTATTATGCTTAGTAAGGTCTCCCTCATGTTTGTTTCTTTTTTCCGCATCTCGAATAGGGTAGTTTCTATGGCATTGAACAGATTGTCCATCTTGAATGGTTTGAGAATGAAGCTGTTGGCTCCCATGTCCATGGCCTGCTCTGCGGCCTCATTATCCGCAGTCACGAAAATAATGCCTTGCAGTGGATTAATATTTCTTATGTCCTTCATTGCCTCCAGGCCGTCTTTGGATGGCATTCTATGATCCATGATTATTATGTCTGGATGCCTTTTCATTTTCCTGAAGATATTGATCGCTTCCTCGCCATTATAGGCCTCTGCAACTATTTCATGATTATTCAGAAGAAGTATTTCCCTGTAAACCTTCATTATTTCTCTATCATCATCAATAGTGAATATTGTTGCCATGTTACCCACATCTTTTCTTTTACCTATTTAGTATATAATCTATGTTCATTCCCCTATTTCTTAATAGCAGCTAAGGGTATAAATGTTTTTTTGTGCTCTTCCTATATAAAAATATTGGCAGAGCATACTCATTTGAGAATAATGCATTACTGGTGGTGACTATCAGATAAATGTCAACTCAAAAACACATTCTTCCGAGCCGTCCATGATAGCCTTGTTCAGTTCCAGATTGAATTCTCTACCGGTCTTCATTGCAAATTTTGATATGACACATTTGGCCATGAAGCAGAAATGAGGATTTGATCCAAGATCATTCATCCAGATGCATTTGTTGTTCCTGATAATGAATTTATCATGTTCTCTTTCATAGGTGTAATTCATATCCATTGTATTGAAAAACTCGCAGAACCAGTGCATCATTGTTTCCAGTGGAACATTTGTCAAGGACGGTTCAGGAATGAACTTATTGATTACATCTTCCTCCACTGCATCACATATGCTGGCAAGGGCTGCTGTGCCGCCGGATTCATTGATTCTGGTTATGTATCCGAGATATGATTCTCTGAGTTTGGAGCTTTCTTTCTTTTTCTCCAGCAATGCCATCTCAATTGAATTGAACAAATCATCCATGCGGAAAGGCTTCATTATGAAACTCTGGGCTCCCTTGTTTAATGCGTCTTTGGCAGCCTCAAAGTCCGCTGTAACAAAAATAACACACTGGGTTGGATTAATTGCATGAATATCTTTCATGGCTCTTATCCCGCACTTGAACGGCATTCTGTGGTCCATGAGAATTATGTCTGGCTTAACTGCCAATTCTTCATAAATTATAACTGCATTTTCTCCGTCAAATGCTTCACCAATTACCTCATGTCCTTTAATCTCCAGCATATTGTGGTATACTTCGATTATGGCCCTGTCATCATCAACCAGGAACATTTTAGCCATGAGCATCACCTCGCGGTAATGTCAGAATGAAATTGCTGCCTTCTGTTCTTTTTCCTTCAATCCTGTCCTCGACCCAGATATCGCCGCCAATGGTGTCCACTATCTGTTTCACCAGTGTCAGTCCAAGCCCGGTTCCCCATATGCCCTCATCGGTTCGAATATTTCTATCAAAGACCCTTGATTTCATATTGTCCTCAATTCCTGGCCCATGGTCTTTAAATTCGAACTTATAGAATTTTTCATCTTCAGATATATTTATTTCAATATGAACTTCCTGGTTTCTGTCAAATTTAACTGCATTTGTTAGTAAATTATTGAACACTTCCAGAAGCATGCTGTTTCCTTTCACAATTATGCTTTTGCCTTCATCTGGAAAGCTAACTTTCAATTTCTTGTCAGAAAATGATGTTTTTGTGTAATCTAGAGCCTCTCCAATAAAAGGAATAATGTCCATATCATCCAGAGATGCCTTGCTGTGCTTCAAGTCCGAGAGCGTTTGAAGATTATTGATAAGTCTGGAACTTCCAATTACCTGGTTCAGGGCATTTCTGGAAAATCGCTTTGCACTTTCCGAAAGGTCTTCGGACATGTTCATTAATTCCAAGTTAGACATTATTCCCTGATTGTAATTTCTAACATCATGGCTCATTAGGTCATTGTAGAATTCCGCTCTCTCAAATTCATCCCTGTATCTCTGCTCAATGATGATTCTGTCTGTGAGATCATGGATTATTCCCTGATAGCTGGTTATTTTTCCTTTGGAATCTTTCTTGGATGTTGCGCTTATCAAACAGAATATCTGGCTTCCATCCTTTCTCTTCAATACAACCTCGAAATCCTGGACACTGCCTTTTTCCCTAATCTCCTGTTGTAAACGGAGCCTGTCTTCTTCCTGGAAATATGTATTGACAGCATTCTCTCCAACCATCTCATCCCTGGAATAGCCAAGCATATTGCATCCAGCAAGGTTCATGTCTATTACGGTTCCATCTTTATCTGTTATGTAAACAGCATCAAGGGACTCCTCGAAAAGGTTCTGGAATTTTTCCTCACTGGATTTAATATCTTCCTTTGCCTGGACTATCTGAGTCATGTCCCTTGCGATAGTCAATATGTATTCATTGTTCCGAATAACAACCTTATGGGCTTTGAATTCTACTGGCACTATGTCTCCAGAAGGCTGCATGAATTGAGTTTCTATAATTCTTAAGTGATCATCAATATTTTTTATGTTCTTGAATGTGTCTTTTGCCAGCAGAATCATATCTTCTGGCCTGATGTCCCAGATATGCAATGCCCTCAATTGACTGATACTCCTACCGGAAATTCTCTGAAATTCAGGATTCGCATCAATTATCATGCCATTGTCAGCGTTTATTAGAACAATACCGTCCAGTGCCTCATTGAAAACGGCTCTGAACTTTTCTTCGGATTCGTCAATAGCCTCTTCAATCCTTATCTGTTCGGAAACATCTATGTCACTTCCCCTGTACCCTATCACGTTTCCTTTTTCATCCAATGTTGGAAATCCGCTGGACTTTATCCATATATACTTTCCATCCTTGCGAATGCATCTGTTCAGGGTGTTTCTGAATGATTTTTTATTCTTGATAATTTCCTTGAAAGATGAATCCTTAATTTTCTCGCGTATCTCTGGTGCTGCAAGTTCATAGAAATACTTGCCAATAAGCTCATCAGGTTTGTAACCATAAACCTCTTCACACATTTGACTGGCATATGTGAATTTTCCTTCAGCATCAATTTCCCAAATCCATTCCATTGAGTGTTTTGCTACTTGATTGAAACGCTCTTCACTATTTTCCAGGGCTTCTTCGGCCTTCTTGCGCTCTGTGATTTCCCTGGCAATACCCAGTATTCTGTCTTTGCCACCAATCTTCACAGGATGCGTTAGTATTTCCACATCAACTTTTGAGCCGTCCTTCCTTTTCAAAGTGAATTCATCTGGACCAGTGGTTTTTCCATTAATGTTTTCAGCTAATAAATTCAAGGCTTTCTCAACCTGCTCCATTGGCAGAATTCCTGCATCTGCGAAATCCTTGCCAATGAGTTCTTCTCTGGAATATCCCAACAATTCTTCAGCAGCTTTATTGCCATCCATGAATGTTCCTTCAAAGTCATTCAAATAATAAGCATCTGGTGCAGATTCAAATATTATATTCAATCTATTTTCGCTGTCTATTAGAGATTCTTCAGCTTTCTTTCGCTCAGTGATATCATGTGCCACCCCCAATAGGCCAATAGGCTCTCCATTTTCATCCCTGAGTAATTTGATTGTTGTATCTGCCCAGACAGTGTGACCATCCTTGTGATAGAATTCTAGGTCTAATGTTCCAGCGACATCTTTATCCTTCTGACTGAGATTCTCAGGCGTCAAAGCAAGCTCCAATCCCCCAAGTGCAACCTCAAGTGACTCTGGAGTTAGATGGTCTGCCCAATCCATCTTTTGCATGTCTTCCAATGAATACCCTCTGTCACGAAGGACTGATTGGGTCATGAAAGTCACGTTCAGATCCATGTCCATCAACCAAACTTCATCTTCCATGTTCTCTGTGATGAGCTTGAATAGTCTATCTCCCTCTTTCAGCGCCTTCTCAGCCTTCTTGCGCTCAGTAATATCTATGGTTCTTCCCTGAATGGCGCTTATATTTCCTTTGGTATCACGAATCCCTTTCAGAGATGCTTCTATAGATATAACCGAACCATCCTTTCTGTACATATTCAATTCAATGGTCTGTTCTGCCCAGCGTTCTGCCATTGGCTTACTGTTCTCCTCTTCAAAAATTCTTTTGACCAGGGGCATGCTTTCAGGTACCATGGTATCTTCAAGTGAGATATTATTTGCTTCTTCTGGTGTGTAACCTC
>DAOVXH010000023.1 GCA_030636255.1 Methanomassiliicoccales archaeon | reverse complement strand
GGAGTTATCACAAAGTTCGTGGAAAGGGCAAGGGAGAAAAAGCCTCTAATAGTTCATGGAGACGGAAGCCAGACCAGGGACTTTGTACATGCCTCTGATGTAATTAAAATGGTGGAACTCTGCCTTGAAAATGAAAAGGCATACGGCCAGGCATTCAATTGCGGAACAGGAAAGGCAATAAGTGTCAGCGAGCTGGCCAAAATTATCAATGAACTGACAGGCAATGAAGCAGGAGTTGAGCACGGGGAAAGCAGAAAGGGAGATATTTTGCACAGCCAGGCAGACATTACAAAGGCAGAAGAACTGCTTGGATATCAGCCAACTGTGAACCTGAAAGATGGCCTTGCCGGGCTTATCTGAGGTGACCTATGAAAACCCTTGACCGGCTGAAATTTGTCATTGGCCTGGTATTGTTATTTGGAGGTCTGGACCTAACAATTTTGCTGAGCCATACCAATCGCCTTGTTGGTGTTGGGTTGATATTTGCAGGCCTGGCATTTATTCTCTGGGCAGCCAAGTCAAGTGAGTCGGAAGCTCCTGAAAAAATTAAAAAACCTGAGAATTTAGCCTCGAAGGTTGTTCATCTACTGACATTAAATGGACGTTTCAGGGATTCTATTCCCATTGCTGGCATCGGAGTTTTGGTTTCGGTAATTGCCTTCAATTTTCTCCTGGCAGATGAGTTCAGGTTAGGGAGCAATGATTATGTTGGTCTGCTATTGGCTGGAATTCTTATTTCCTATTATCAAATTCCAAAAAAATACTCGGTTGAAAGGGACTTTGCCCTGCTTTTCAGCATATTTCTGTTCGTGTTCCTGGTTATTCCAACCACCCTGCTTCAATTGACCAGCGAAGGAGGAACCGTGGACACAAATAGCCCGCTAACATACTATTTCCTGGCTGCGCCAACTGCTGGATTGGCCAATCTTCTGGGAATTCCAGTAATCTCGCCCTTCATGAATGGAGCCATTCCAGTGTATCACATCATGCAGGTTCCAGGGCCAGATGGTTTTGACCTTAACCTGTCAATTTCACTATCTTGTTCCGGTCTCTACTCGGTGGCCATCTTTGTTTCAGCTTTCATAGCATTCGTTGCCGTTGAATATAAAAAATTCGACCAGAAGGTTGCTATTCTTCTTGGAATTGGAATTATTCTGGCATGGATAGCGAATATTCTCAGGATGACTATCATTGTCATTGTAGGGCACTATAATGGAATGGACGCAATGCTCTGGACACACAATAATATCGGCGAACTTATCTTCATGGCCTGGGTAATTCTATTCTGGGTGTTCATGTTCAGGTACTTTGGGGTGCTGGAAAGTAAGGAACCAGTAGCCGAAGAACCAGCAAAGAAACAAAGGGGAAAATGCGCTATCTGCGAAGAGCCGCTGTCCCGGACAATACCTTCCAGGAGATGTGAGTGCGGTGCTATATCCCATGCAGGATGCATCCTGACAAATGAACATCGCTGCCCATCCTGTGGGGTTGAATTTGACCCTACCGAGAAACAGTAGGCACTAACAATAATACAAATTATTTAGTTAGTCAATTTCTAAAAAATAAAGGAGCGCCTGGTTGTGGGCAACCAGACGCAAATTGATGAATTAATAGTAATCTATGCGATAGTTGTAGGGGGCATGGATACAGGCAGTTTCATTGGGTTTTTGCCGCCTCTTCCTGTTGAGCTGGAGTCGATTATTTTGACTTCAACTGAATCCCATGCTGTATTAATTGTGTAATCACCTGCTGGAACCATGGTGCCATCGTCGCATATTTGTTCCCAGGTATAGGAGTAGGTTTCCCCTGGAGCCAATGGGGGCATGAAGAAGAGAATATTAGGGCTAAAGACCAACTTACCTACCTCGTCCACCACTTGGTAACCGTATGGAATGACCATAACGTCGTCACCGTCATTTGTAACGGTTATAATGACCTCTTCTCCTAGATTGTATGCGCTCTTATCTGTTGTTAACGTCAAACCCTTCTCAGCACTGGCTATGCCACTGGTCATGATGACCATGGCAATGATTCCCAGAGCTATTATTCCTCTTCCTTTCATGATATTCCCTTCCTTTTCCACCATCTTATCGATGAGATAAATGGGCAAACAGGGTTGAGTATATAAACCTTTCCTGTAATCGCAAATAATCTACTAAAATAATGTGAAATATTGAACAATAAAATATATAATTGCAGGTATTCGTATTAATCTTTAAAACAATACGGAAACTTTTTATGCCTCAAGGACATGTCTGGTCTCATGCCCAAGCCACTTTCAGCCAGAGAAAAGCAGGTTTTGTACGAACTTGTAAGGTGCCCCTCAGATACTGACAAAAATATTTCAGACAGGACTGGCTTGAAATTATCCACCATAACAGCCATAAGGCACAGGCTGAAGGCAAAAGGCGTTTTTCACAATATAAGAATCCCCTGCCCCCAGGCCATTGGAGCAGAGCTCATGGCTGTGAACTATTCTGTTTACAAGGCCACAGCCTCGGTGGAATCAAGATTGAAAACCGGCAAAAAATTTGCAAAATCCCACAAAGAAGTATTCTGGGCCCTTAATGAATATGTTCAGTCAGTTGGTCTTCATTTCTCAAAAAATTACACGGACATAAGCAGCAATATAACTGAACTTGAAGAATATTACACAGTAAACGGATATCTTGGCGAAGAGGGAATACACCTTTTAATATTCCCATTTGAAATGGTGGACATCCCCTATTTCTTTGATTTTTCACCATTGCTGGCACAGAGTTTTGGCATCATCGAGGACCCCCGAAAAAAGCAAGAAAAGATACCTAATGGCTGCGCCAAATCCAATAATGGGGACAATCAACTCAGCGAGACAGGCAGGTTGGTCTATTACAGCCTTGTTAAACATCCAGATTTAACAGACACCGAGCTTTCGGAGAAAATATCAGTGTCCCAGAGGACCATAACAAAGCTGAGAAAGGAGTTCGAGGAGCGGGGCTTGATGAAGAGTGCCATCATTCCAGACCTGGAAAAACTGGGGTTCAAGATGTTGGTGTTCGACCATGCACGTCTGAACATGAAATTGGATCAGGCCAGGCAGGATAGAATTCTGGAATCACTCATTGGAATAAAACCACCCATCATGTTACTGATAGGGCATTCAGATGTAGTGGCCCTGACTGCATATGAGGATTTCGAGACCTACAGGAGAAGCATTAACTGTTTTTCTGAGATCTACAAGCATGAGAATATTTTCATTAAGGAGCCAAGGCGCCTCATGTTCTCCCTGACAGAGATGGAAATGATAAAAGACCATGTTTATGCACCGTGGGTGGCAAGGATTTTGAACCTAGATGAGGGAACTATATAGGCCTATATATTTTTGTTTTTTCAAGTTCTTAGAAAGATATTAATACGCACTTTGAGTTGAAGGGTACAGATATTTGGAGAGTGCTGGCCCTTATGGAAATCCTGAAAAAAAATATAATTTTGCTTGGTGATGGTGCCACAGGTAAAACAAGCCTGGTAAGACGTTTTGTCACAGACCAGTTCGATGACAAGTACATAACCACCATCGGCTCCAAGGTCACAAAAAAGGATGTGTATCTCGAGTTTGGAGGAGAGACCATGCACATGATAATGCTTCTCTGGGACGTTCTGGGCCAGAAAGGTTACAGGTACACCCAGGCACTATCTTTCGGAGGGATAGAAGGCGCACTTCTTGTTTCTGATCTTACCCGGGTAAATACCCTCCAGAGCCTCAGGGAATATTGGATTCCTTCACTTGTCAGCGTCACTGGCGCATTGCCCATGATATTTCTTGGCAACAAAATGGACCTGAAAAAAGATGCAGAATTTGGAGAAGCAGAGCTCAAGGGTGCGGCTCATGATTTTGACCCATGCGAACTGAAGTTCCAGCATACATTGACCAGTGCAAAGACCGGAGAAAACGTCGAGCTTGTCTTCAAGGAACTGGCCGAGGCAATCATGCGGACCACGGAAAAGGCAAAACTGGATTATCCCCAGTACATAATAGACAAGTCAGATATTCAAAATTTAAAGGATGTCACAGACCACATTATCGCTGACTTTTGCCAGCAATTCGGAGGCATAGAAAATGCAAGCCCCATAGTGCAGCGCCATGCCATGGAGATTGGCCTGGACGTGGAAAACCCCAGGAAAAGAGAGCTGGTGGAACTGGTGAATGCCCTTGCCGGCGTAGAGGAAAATTTCAAGCCAGACAATGTTGTGAACATGAACCGGACCAAACGGCTTTACCTGGTCAATCTTTTTTGATTTCAGCTCATCTAGTATCTCTTTCATGTCCTTTGAGGACTTTCTGAACATCCACAGGCCAATAATGGCAATGGGCAGAAAAATCAATACTGCAAAAACAACATCCAGATGGTCAAATCCATTGTCCACAGAACCCACATTGACAGTTGCCGCAGTTGAGCGGATCTCCTCCCCCGGCGCAATAGTTGCCTTGAAGAAGTAAATGGTGACGCCTTCGGAAAGCTGGGCCTCGAAATAATAATCCTTTCCGTCTGTGCAATTATCATCTGAAGGGTCAACCTCCAGCATTTCATGGGCCTGATTATCGAGATATAATTCCATGATAACTGGCTCATCGCCAATATAATGAACAGTGAAGGTAAAGGTAGTTTCAGAATTCCCTGTGGTTGGTGTTACCCTGGGATATGTCAGGGCAGGGGCTGCAAGAACCTAGGTTGCCAGTATTGAAAAAATCAATAGCCCAATGAATAATCTGGAACGCATGATACTAAATTCGCGGCTGGTTATTTATGTGTTATGGTTCAAAAAATTTCCCAGTTCACAGCAGTCCCCATTTTTACCAGATACCCAACACCAGGAACCAATGGGAAATTTATACCAATTCTTACTGCACCAATATCTACTCTACTCTGGAATACTTGAATGGTACTATTCCACTGGACCAGTTTGATTGCCGAGTCTCCACCTGGCCCGTATGAATTGATATTGTCAATCAGATCATCGGCAGTCTTTAAAGATGAATTGTATGGCAATGAAATCCAGGTATTGGCCATAGAATTGTTCACAAGTGGGACTGGAACAACATTATCCAAATCATGATTCGCTCCAACTATCTTCCAGGTGACATTTTGAGACATTTTTACTTGGTAACCAGTGTAAGAAGTCAATGGGAAATTTATACCAATTCGTGATGCACCAATATCAATCCTGCTCTGGAAAATCTGGTTGGTAGTATCCCATCGGGTTGCAATATAAGCTGCGTCTCCGCCTGGCCCATCAGCATTGATGTCGTCCATTAGCTCGTCAGCAGTGGTGATATCGCATTTGTAGGGCAATGAGATCCAGTTATTTCCCAGGCCATTAGAAGTTAGTTGCCTGCATAATTTGAAGCCCATGTTGGAATCCAGATTATTGATTACATCATGAACATAGTATGAGTAACTATTATTATCGGCCAGTGCTCCGACATCTGTGTACGATTTGGCATTAGTAGAATCATAATAAACAAATCCAGTACCATCAACATTGTTAGAACGCCATATCTCAAAAAGCCCAGAGCCCTCAGTCCAATTAATAAGAATATCATTGCCTGATTCATGAAGTTCAATATCAGGATATACGGTGTAAACAGGAGATTCAGAATATCCCGAGTAAACAGGCCAATAAGTTGTTGGCTTCCCTAAACTCCCATCATGCATCTGAGTAGGAATCCCCATTGGATTTCCAAAAAATTCCCCGCCATAAACATATCGTATAGCATATTGACAGTTGCTGAAAGTCTCATATGTATGATCCTCAAATGTTGTATTGGTAATCCATGAAGTGGCCCTCTCAAGGTTTGCTACTGGGTCCATAGCCCAATAGCCACTTTCAATTGAAGTGGTCCCTCCAATAAGGTTGTAACCAGCACCGCCACCAACATCGCTTCGATAAACAAGGTAACCAACACAGGCAGGGTCAGGAGATGCTGTCCAACTTACATCTACCCAGCCAGCACCAAAGGAAGCTGTGGGAATGCTCATCATCTGAAGTTCCCGTGGTGGTGCAACCTCTGTCACTCCTGTCCCTGAATACAATATTTCATCATATTGCACTGAATATCCTTTACCTGCAATTATATCACATATCATGCCTCTTGTTGTTTCCAGGTTTTCCCATCCGGTGAAGTGGTTTCCTACATCGTAGGCAAATCCACCAGGTCCACCGTAGTTACCTGCTGCACCAACCTCATCTGTTAATATCTCAAGTGATCTTTCAGGATTCCATGAGATTAATTTTGCACCATCAGAAGAACATAAACCATAAACAAAATTGCTCTCACCACCTTCGCTCAATCCTGAAAAGATAACACTAATTAGAATGAATGATATGACTACTGTGATTATCTTCCCTTTCATGCATTTCAAATATGAAATTACCACTATTTAGCCTTTAGCATAATATTAGTATAAATTGTGTTTCGTCAAGGCCCCAGAACATTCTGGCTTATAACCCAGTCAGTTATTCCCTGGACCATACGGGCTTGGTAACAATGACCTGGCAAGATATTGAAATTAACGCCTATTCGAGATGCACCAATATCTGTCCTACTCTGGAATATCTGAGAAGAATCATCCCATTGGGTCAAAATGTTTATAGAATCTCCGCCTGGGCCATCTGCATTTATTGCATCCATTAGTTCATCTGCGTTTGCATAGGCCGAGTTATAGGGTAATGCAACCCAATTGTATGCCAGTGAATTGTTTACAAGAGAGAGGGTGACATCTGAGCCAATATCCTGAGCTGCACCTACAATTTTCCAGTCCATTGACATCCCTGATTTTATTTTAACCTGGTAACCAATGCCTGGAACAATAGCAAAGTTCACACCAATTCGTGATGCACCAATATCGGTTCTGCTCTGGAAAATCTGATTAGCAGTATCCCACCGAGTTGTAATGGAAACAACATCTCCACCAGGCCCATCTGCATTTATATCATCCATTAGCTCGTCAGCAGTGGTGATATCGCATTTGTATGGCAGTGATATCCAGTTCTTTGCAAGACCATTGTCAACAAGAGGCCTTAGCAGTTTGAAGCCCATATTGGAATTTGTGGTTTCCCCCTGTGAACGCACCACATAAGAATAATTGTTCAGGTCGGCCAGTGCCCCCAAATCAGTATAAAAATAGTTAGTTGTTGTATCATGCAGAGCAAAGCCAGTTCCATCAAAGTAATTAGAGCGCCATATCTCGAAGGGGCCAGTTCCAGTTGCCCAATTGATGTAGATGTCATTGCCGGATTTGTGGCAGGCTATGTCTGTTGGGGGGCCAGGAGCAGGCGTTATTACATAGGGGCCAGCTTCGGCTGAAGTTCCTGGAGTGGGCGCAAAGGGGCCAGGTACGCCTGAAAAATCATTAGCAATTACATACCACCAATAAGTACCAAAGCTAGGTGCGACCCATGAGACAGATGTCCCCCACACCGGCACACTTCCAATATAATGCCATGTGGCATTATTGTCATTTGAATAATAAATATCATCATAATCCCCGAAACAGCCACAATTTGCTTGAAACATCATATCAAAAGGACCTAATGAAGTTGAACTACCTTCAGGGCCTGTTGCATAACTATCATAATGTTGAGGACCAACCAATGAGATAGGGCCATAAACAGGTACAAATGTTCCATCTGGGTTATTCAGTCCCCAAGAATCATGTTCCTGAGTTGGAAACCCATAAATGCCATCTCCCTGGTAAACATATCTTAGGCAATAATAATCGCCTACAAAACCTGGTGAGACATCATTCCATGTATTACCGACAATCCAGGAATCAGCCAGTTCGATGTCGCATGGCTGTGACCACCACTGGCCTGCAATTACTGCTGTAGAGCCGCCTTTCAGCACCCAAGAAGAGCCATCATTACTCCAATACACCAGATAACCTATTATGTTGGGGTCACCAGGGTCTGACCAGGTAACATCAATGCCACCAAAACCATCCCACTCAGCAGTCGGTGTAACCATCTTCGTCAAGGTCATATCTGGGTTCTGCTGCATACCCACACCAGTAATCAAAGATATACTACAGGAGGAGGCCCAACCCTCGCCTGCTATATTTCTTGCTGCCATTGTGATAGCTTCGTCTCCATTGGCCCAGTGGGTCATTAAATTCCCTGCATCGTACATATACATTTCAGAGGTGGAAGATAGTCCAGATAAACCTATTCTATCTGTAACAATTTCATTTGGTCGAGCAGGGATCCAGGCAGTTATGCTGGCATCATCCCCACTAGAACAAAGGCCATAAATCACATTGCCTTCTCCGGCATTGGCCAGGCCAGCCAGTAATGGCATAACCATAATGAAGGAAAGCAAAACACTGAAAATCAATTTCTTGTTCATGATATCACGGCTCCAATGTGTTCTGGCTGATTACCCAGGCAGGATTTTCATGTCCTTCTGTTGTATGTACTTGATATCCATAGCCAGGCCTAACCTCAAAGTTCTGCCCAATACGGAATATACCAATATCCAGATAATTATTGTATCCCTGAGATAATTCATACCATTCAGTTAGTTTATCGCAGGAAATACCGCCAGACCCATCTATATTTATCTGGTCCATGACCTCCCCGGCATTGGCAAAGCCAGTATTGTATGGCAACCCAATCCATTGATAATCTAAAGAATTATTTGGCAATTCAATTGTAATGTCTGTTCCAATGTCCTGATTAGCACCAACTATTTTCCATGTGCTTGCCTTCCCAGGATAAGTTTTTACCTGGTAAGATTCACCAGGAGTTAGTGCAAAGTTAACACCAATTCTGATTGCACCAAGATCTGTTCTACTTTCATACATGGGTGTGTTAATGTTCCAACGGGTTACAATATAGGCAGTATCCCCTCCAGGACCGTGTAGATTGATGTCATCCATCAAATCATCTGCATTCACAAGGTCAGTTTTGTAGGGAAGGGTTATCCAGTTTAGTGCTAATCCATTATCACATAATGGGCGACAGAGTTTGAATGCAAGGTTACTTTTTGTTAAACCACCATCAGAGGATACATAATATGAATGATTGAAATCATCGGCTAGTGCTCCGACATGGGTGTATGTCGTTCCTGCAATGCCATCTGCCAGTAAAACATATGGTCCGCTACCGTCAACTGAGTCTGAAATATAAATGCCAAATGGGCCAGTTCCAGTTGTCCAGTCAAGAACAATATCATCTGCAGATTTGTGGGCGGAGATATCAAATGGAGAGATTGCTGCTTTCGTTGGTGGGGCAAAAAGAACAAACATCTGCCCAAGAAGCATCACACAAACAAGCACACTTAAAATTCGTCCTTTTCCAATCAAAACAACTCCTCCAACATCAATTACATAATGATATTGTAGAGATAAATACTTTTGTATATATTGTAAAAAGTTATTAATATGGATAATGCTATCCCTACTCGTTAACTATAAAAAAGACGTGTGCGCTTTTGTGTGCGCTTGAGAGTGAATTCATGGTAAAAGAAAGGGTTGATGTGAGGGTTGAGCTGGAACTGCTTGATGAACTGGATATTATAGCCCAGCGTAACGGCCAGAGCCGGAGCGCAGTAATTCGAGATGCAATAGACAGCTATGTTGACAAAAAGAAACATGACTGGAATACCACCAGCATTCAGGTGAACATACCTACCCGACTTGCAGGCAGACTTCAGAAAAGAGTATTCAATGGAGATGCAAACAATCGTGATGAGGCAATCGGAGAGGCCATTAAAACCTGGGTGGTAACTCATGAACAATTTCACCTTCATACCAAATATGAACTGGATGCCATAACTGCTGAGAACATGAAAAATGACAAGGCAAATGCCCAGCACCAGGACGCTGGGAAACAATTAGCAAGGAAATGATAAGATGTCAAGCATGACTGAATTAATAGTGGGCGATGCTGCCGGAGAACACCAAACTATGGGGTTAAATGAATTTACCCGGCTGGAGAAAATGCTATTGTTCGCAGTTGTCTCGGAATGTTCAAGATGCATCGGAGCCGAGGGCCATGATTGTTTTGATACCACCAAGCAAGTTGACTGCCCCTTTGTGACTGCCCGGGAAGAGTATCAGGTAATAGACATAGTAGAATGGAGGGAGAGAGTCCAATGAAATATGTGTGTTCAGAATGTCAGGAAGAGGCTTTTCACAACGAAATATTAGATATTCATTTTTGCAGAGAGCATGGTTTTTCAATAATGCCAGTGTTTTCCGAGAAAGCTCATAATTAGACTCAAATATGACAAAGTATGACAAATTAAAAATCTTTATATACTATTATCCCCTTATAGGTTCTGTTTGTCATACAAGAACGTAAAATTTGTCAGACAAAGAGGTTAAAAGATGCAAGAACAGGCTGATGAGCGGATAAGTGTCAGATTCGAAACAAATACAATCAATGAAATTGATGCTAAGGTTAAGGAAATGGGATACCCTAACCGGAGCGAATTTTTGAGAACTGCAGTCCGCACCCATATCGAAGGCCAGCAAACAAAAAACACAATATCGGTGAATGTGAATTCACTCCTCCTCGACTCCATAGATAGCATGGTGAAACGGGGTTTCTACGACTCACGAGAAGAGGCCCTGAAAAAGGCAATAACAACTTTCTTCACGGGTGAGAGTTTAAAAAGGGAGATTGAAGACGCCGAATTGCAGGAAATTCTTGCTGGAAGGAAGGTTGGAATTGACCTGGAAAGCAGCACCTCTCGACAAATAGTTACCAAATAGATTTGATAATTCATACGCAACGGGAAAGAGACTTTGGCTCTTAGGTTTGATTAATAACACGTTGTCTGGAATCGTGTAAACAAGCTACTTCCGGTATGCTCACCTGTTAAGGGATGCACTTAGGTGCGCACGCTGTGGAGTTTAGAAATAGACCATACTTGTCTTGGCTGTCAGAGGGATGGGATGCACTCTGCCTTTTTAAGGCTAAACAACTGCCGTATCAGATTGATTGAGTCGGTGAAAGCCCGATATTAGACCCCGATTTACTAACACCTTGGAAGCTAGGTCTCTATCCCACATCATTAAAAAATAATACAACACGGAGGCGATACGATGAGTCTAGCATCGGAAAGAGACAAGATGGAAACAGAAATATTAAACATAATAACCAGCGGCATGGCCGAGCCGCGTATGGTAATTATCGGATGTGGTGGGGCTGGCAGCAACACCGTAAGTCGCATGGGCGAGCATCTGAGAGGTGTGCCAAGAATAGCTATAAACACTGATATGAATGGCCTTCAATCAGTGGAAGCTGACAGAAAAATCTGCCTTGGGAAGGCAGTAACGTTCGGAAATGACTCTGGTGGATTCACCGAGATTGCACAAAAGAGTGCAGAGCTGGCAATTGACGATATCAAGTCATGCCTCATTTCCAAGGACATAGCATTTATTGTGACTGGATTCGGCGGTGGAACCGGAGCGGGAATTGCGCCAACAGTGGCAGAGACAGCCAAGGGATTAGGGATGGTCACCTTCGGCATTGGAATCTTGCCATTCAGTGCAGAGGCTCCAAGAAGAGAAAGGGCTGAAGCACAGGTTGAGGAATTGCGCCAATTCACAGATAGCACAATAGCCCTGGACAATGACGCGCTGATGAAGTTCGGCGATATAAGTCTGGACCAGGCATTTAGGATAATGGACAAGATGGTTGTCAAGATCGTCAAGGACGTTACCGATACAATGGGCCGCTCCTACCTGTCTGCACTGGCAAATGAAGTACTTGCCTATCAGTCAGAAATGGAGATGGTCTCGGTTGGAGACACAGTAGGATACCAGGGAACTGACATAGGCATTCATGCTGACCTGACGCCACAAGCCTATCCAATGCAGTCTGATGAAAATTTAGTAGAAATGGGAGGATTATTTCAGCGAATGTAACCGCTGAAAAAATTCTCTAATAATAAATCAGGATAAACCTCCCCTCTTTTTTTATCTGGCCTTCCATGGCCAGATAATTCTTTTCTATAGTTTTTACATGGAATGCTGACATTCCATTGGCTCAAAACACCTTGTGTTTCTTACCTTGGGGAAACGTAGTTTCTACTAATCCAATTCAAATAAAATAATCAAAATTTTAAGCTGCAGATTAACACTTATTTATATAGATTAACTAACCTGTATAACTATAATGCAAGAGCAAATAGAAAATAAGTATATCAGCAAATGGCCTATCCCAGTACTGTTAATAGAAGGGATTGCGGTAGGAATTCTTGTGGAACAGGTTGTAGGCTTTGCCCTGATTGGCCTTGGGGTGGGCATGCTCATGGTTTATACCAACTCTCAAGATTAGATATTGACACAAAAATGGCCAGCACACTCATAATCCCACAAAACCATCTTTTTCAGATACAAATCCCTAGAGTTAGAGGTTAAATTCATAAAGGGCAAGCAATATCCCTGCCGCATCACGAGATATAAGGTGAGCGTATGGCAAAGAAAAAAGTATTGATAATGGGCGCAGCAGGAAGGGATTTCCACAATTTCAATGTGGTTTACCGGAACAACGAGGATTATGAGGTAGTGGCTTTTACCGCGGCACAGATCCCCGATATAGATGGCAGAATGTACCCGCCATCACTTTCAGGCAACCTTTACCCAAACGGCATTCCAATTCATGATGAATCAGAACTTGTCAACCTCATAAAGAAGCATGATGTAGACGAGGTAATTTTCTCATACAGCGATGTTCCATACCCAGTGGTAATGAACAAGTCTGCAATAGTAAATGCACATGGCGCAGATTTCATTTTGCTTGACGCAGAGAGGACCATGATAAAGTCCAAGGTCCCGATAATTGCCATCTGTGCAGTTAGAACAGGTTGTGGAAAGAGCCAGACAACTCGCCGTGTCATTGAAATACTCAAGGCAAAGGGCAAGAAAGTTGTTGCAATCAGGCACCCAATGCCATATGGTGACCTGGCAAAGCAGGCAGTTCAGAGATTTGCTGATTACTCCGACCTTGACAAGCATGAGTGTACCATCGAGGAGAGGGAAGAATACGAGCCCCACATCGACAAGGGCATAGTTGTCTATGCTGGCGTTGACTACGGAGCAATCCTGGCAGAGGCAGAAAAGGAAGCAGACATAATCATCTGGGACGGCGGAAATAATGACACATCATTCTACAAGCCAGACCTCTATATCACAATCGTTGACCCACACAGGCCCGGACATGAGCTTGCCTACTTCCCTGGAGAGGTAAACCTGAGATTGGCCGATGTTATTCTTGTTAACAAGGTCAATACTGCAGAACCAGAGAATGTTGAAATTGTTGTGAAGAATGCAAAGGATGCAAACCCAAATGCAACAATTGTCAAGGCAGCATCCCCGGTATCCATAGATGATCCAGAAGCCATAAGAGGCAAGAAGGTCCTGGTAATTGAGGACGGTCCAACACTGACACATGGCGAGATGTCCTATGGAGCTGGCACAGTTGCAGCAAAGGAATTTGGTGCAGGAGAGAATGTTGATCCATTGCCATATGTTGTAGGTGAAATAAAGGATACATTTGAAAAATATTCTCACATGAAGGGAAAGGGCTTCTTACCGGCAATGGGATACTCGGACCAGCAGATTGCAGACCTCAAGACAAGCATTGACAATACGCCATGCGAGATTGTTCTTGCAGGAACACCAATAGACCTTAACAGGGTCCTAAGTGTCAATAAACCAATTGTCAGAGTCTTCTACAAACTTCAGGAAATTTCCAAGCCTGATATGGAAGATGTGCTGAAAGATTTTTAAATAAATCGGGGCTTTCGGGCCCCGATTCATTTTCATTTTATTATAATATGTTAGACTACAGTAATAATTAATATTAATTCGTATGTCTTGTTTTACATCATGAAAAAGAGGGGTGAAATATTGTTTTCAAATAGATTTAATTATTCACACACTACGTGAAACATAGTTAGTCGTATTACAAATATTATAATAGTATGCGTTAAATATTGTATATTGTAATGCGCAAAAATGGAAAAGAGGCCAACAAATTACTCATTTATTGGCGATTTATTCTTTTACTTTTTGAGTTCTTCCTTG
>DAOVXH010000133.1 GCA_030636255.1 Methanomassiliicoccales archaeon | reverse complement strand
CTTCACAAGGAATATGGACTGCAGAATGCCGAAATAATCTGGATAACAGATATGGAAGGTGTGGAAAATGCCCTGGACCCAAAGGAATTGAACTCGGAAATGTGGGGCAGGGTTAAAGAGTTCGGCGAAGAGAATGATGAATGTGTCATTTTGATTGATGACTTGAGCTATCTTATTCTGGAAAATGGCTATAAAGAAGTTGAGAAATTCCTTGAAAAACTTGATACTGTTTCAAAAAAGCATAACTGCACCCTGATGGTTCCAATAAATCCGGATTCTGTGACAACCGAGATATCCACTGCCCTGAATAAGAAATTTGACCAGGTAAAGGATGTTCGAAATTTTATTTTAACTGGCAACAAGATGGAATGTCCAGAATGTGGCGCCATGTGGCATACAAATGTTAATGCCTGCGACATATGCGGATATGAATTCTCTGCCGATACCCACAAGCCAGCCCTGACAACAGAGGAGAAGCTTATTCCAAAGAAGGAAGCAAAAGTATCCGGAAAGCTGAGGGTTGGGAGACGTGAAGAAGAAAAGCCGGAGCCAGAACCCGAGCCGGAGCCAGAACCCCCGGCGGCATATGGATTTGACAATCGGCCAACTGATGATTCCTGGTTTAATCGTGGTGTTGCTCTGGAAAAGATTGGCCAGAGCGAACAGGCCGTGGAATGTTTTGACAAGGCACTGGAACAGAACCCAAATGATTCCTGGGCATGGTTTAATAAGGGCGTGAGCCTGCACAGAATAGGACTTCTGGGTGAATCACTGTACTGCTATGACAAAGCACTGGAATTTAATCCGAACGATCCAGATTTATTATCCAATAAGGGCATTGCCCTGAGAACCCTGGGCAGAGCAGATGAGGCTTTGGAATGCTACAAGAAGGCACTGAGAATAGACCCAGGAGATTCTGGTATCTGGTCCAATATGGGCGTTACCTACAGGGTTATGGGCATGAATGACGCGGCCCTTGAGGCCTATGACAAGGCATTGAAAATTGACCCCTATGATGTGGGTGTATGGCTGAACAAGGCTGCTGCACTTCAATCACAGGGAGACTTTGATGAGGCCATTGTCTGCTATGAAGAGGTTCTCAAAATCAATCCATATCATCCTGTAGCACTGAGAAATAAGGAATTCGCAATGTCTAGGACATTGCGAAGTTAAACCTCCGTGCACGCACCAATGGCATATCTCAAATCTGGCTTATTGAGCCAGATATTTTGAGTGTACGGATCATGATAAAAATCATTCAGGCCAAAGGCCTGATTGGTTTACAAAAACTATATAACTGTATGAACTATATATCGTTCATAGCAGTTTTGACTGTGGTAAACATTCAGGTGCCGCCTGATAGTTTATAGGGGTAGGAAGATGGCTCTCTTCAAGAAAAAGAAAAAAAAGGACGATGAACCAGACGCAAGTTTTGATGAAGGCATAGGCATGACTGGTTCCCTGGCTGAAGAGGAGAAAGGCGGCTTTTTTGGAAGGAAAAAAGACAAGAAAGAGATTGAAGAGCCAGATATTAAGGATGAAGAAGAAATTATTGATGAATTACCTGCTGATTCAGTAGAGTGTGATATTTGCGGGAATCTGTCACCTCCCGGATCCTTAGAATGCGGAACCTGCGGCGGTACATTGTCCAAGCCAGATGAGGAGACAGAGGCAGTTGATGAAATGGTTGAATCGGAAATGGACCTGGACCATGAGATGCCAGACCCAGAGGAAATCATTGATGAAGTGGTTCCAGAAATTCAGGAAGACGAAGAATTGCCAGAGGAAGAAATTCCTGAACCTGAAATAGTTGAGGATGAATTGGTGGACACGGATGAATTCGAAGATACAACTGTTTCAGTGGCAGAAGAGCCAGTGGAAGAAATTATTGAAGAAACACCTCCTGAAGACCAGGAGGAAGTTGTTGAAATTTATGAGAATGGTGACCTTGAGAACCTGCTAGTCCTTGACGAGGAACCGGAGCCAGAACCGGAAAAGCCAGTATGGAAACCACTTGTTGGAGACAATAAAAAGAATGCTGAAAAACAGCTCAAAAAAGAAATGAAGGGCCTAGACAAGCAGCTCAAGAAGGAACAAATTTCCCTTAGAAAATACAAGGAACAGGAAAATACAATCAAAATAAAGCTGGGGCTTGTAGCTCCGGATTCGGATATAGCAGCCGAACCCCAACCTGAGCCAGCTCCAATACCCAGGCCAGAACCACCAGTTGAAGAAGCATTTGACCAGGACATCTCGGAGGAAGAGATAGAATTGAGCACCGAGGTTCTTGATGCAGATACTACTGAGGATGAGCTAGAGGAAGAATTAGATTTAGAAATTGATGATATACTCCCGCCAGAAATTTTGGCACTGGAGGACCTTGTTGAATATGAAGAAGAACCTGAGCCAGAACCGGAACCAGTTCATGAACCACAGCCACAGGCAGAACCTGAGAAGGCTGGTTTCCTTGCCTCAAGAAAGATTTTCGGAGACAAGAAGAAGCAACTGGAAGATATGGAAGCAGATATAGAGTCTGAAAAGCATCAAATCACCCGGAGCAAAACCGCACTGGATACCAGGGAAAAACAGCTTCAAGACAAGCAATTTGAATTTCAAACCGAGCTTAATATTCTTCAGGACAAAAAGGATAATCTGGAGGCAAAGGAGCAACAGCTGAAGCAGATAGAGACCAGCATTACCGAGAGAGAGGATAAACTGGCCCAGGTAAGCAATGAACTGGATGCCCGTGACTCTGAGGTCTCAGAAAGGGAAAGTACCATCAATGATAGAATCGAGAAAATTGAATCCAGAGAAGTAGAACTGGAAGAACGTAACAGTACCCTTGAGGAAAAGGAATCTGATATAGTTACCAGGGAAAATGAGACCAGAGAAAAATGGTTGGAGATGCGTGAGTTCGACCGAAAGATAAAAGAAAAATCTGAAGAACTGGACGCTGCAGAGGAAGAACTTAGCCAGAGAAGAATGGACCTCAGAAAACAAAACTCCGAGCTTGACGACAAGCGCCGTGAACTGGATGCAAGGGACAGGGAGATTGATGCCAGAAATCGCGAAATAACTGCCGCGCAGCAGGAAATTGAAAAGACACAGGAAGATTTAGTTGGAAGAGAAGAAGAAATCCAAAAAAGAGCAACCGAGATAGAGGAGATGGATACAGAGATGGATACCCGCAAGGGAACCCTGGACGAACAGGAAACCGATTTGGCAGACAGGGAAGAGAGGCAAGATGCCTGGAAAAAACGTCTTGAGGCAAAGGAGACCGAGATGGCAGTCAAGAACAATGATCTAAGTAGCAAGGAAGGTGCCATACGCAGCTCAGAAAGAGAACTTGATGAACGCAAGGACAAATTGAAGATTAGATTAATGGAAATCAAGAACCTGGAAGATCAGACACTACTAAGAAAACGTGAAGTTGATGAAGTAGAACTAATGCTCATCCAGAAGGAGAACGAACTGTTCAGCCGCGAACAGGGAATAAGTAAAAAGGAAGCAGCTAGGTAATCACATGGAAGAGAGGCACGTCAAGGGAGTTCATCTAGTAAATGTTTTCAAGTTCGTTAAATGGAAGCGTGGCATTCTTGGAGTAAGAAAATTTCTTGAGGAATGGCATGGTCTGCCAGGTCACCAGAAGATTAATGAACAAACTTACATTGAAAAAGAGTGGTATGATTATGATATTTATCTGAAACTGCTGAGAGTTGCGGATAAATCTGTTGGCACAGGTGATTTGTCCAAGATATACGAGATAGGATACTGGAATATCAAGAATCTTGGCCATCTCAGCTACCTGGCCAGGACACCGGATATTAAAGAGTTCATGAAAAGTGCCATTGACAATTGGCATGCAGTATATGATTTTGGAGGCGTGAAAGCAGTTGTCGATGAAGAAAAGAAATTGGTGCTCCAGTATTATGGATTTCCAGCGGCCCCTGAGAAATGCCTTTACTTCAAAGGAAGCCTTACTGGCATGATGGAAATATGCAAACTCAAAGGCAAGGTGGAACAAACTGCCTGCAATGCCAAGGGTGACGATTACTGTGAATTTGAATTGACTTGGGAATAATACTCTCGGTAACCTCTTTTATCTTGTTATATACTATCTTAACTTAATTGTAATTGATGGCAGAATATCATATGGTTTCATTCGACTGGCAGGGCTTCGTACCACATCTTTATTATTACCAAAAAGCAAGCACAGATATGAAAGAACTGGACCTTGGTAAATTAGACATTAACATCTCGCATCATTCAAACTGTGTGGGAAATTGGCAGGATGGGAAATATAAACCTTGTCCAGAGGGCAATAAAGTAACCCAGGGAAATATTTGCCAGGATTGTGCAAGCTCATTTTTGCCGGATTTGAGCTGCACCTTCGAGCCCAGATGTGACGGAGAACTTTGTGCCAGTAGATTCTGCCAACAGGAGCATGCTGTTTACCTGGCATTCCACGGAGAGATTGCCAAGGTTGGTATGACCACGTCCAGACGTATAAATCAGCGCATGATTGAACAGGGATGCGATGCATTTTCTGTTCTGGCCAAGGTAGACGGGCGGGCCAGTGCCAGGAAGTTGGAAGGCTCGCTTTCCGAAAAATTATCATTGAGACAGATGATTCGCGAACTTGAAAGCCTGTTCTGCATGACTGGTGAACTGCCAATAGAAAATATTGAGGCTAGATATGCTGAAATCGTTGATGAGGTGGAGAAAATCGGGCTGCACCCTGAACCACTAAAAATGCTGGATGAATATCCATTGAAAACACCATTGACCAGCATGCCAAAACCTACAAGAATAGAAGGACGGCATAAAGGCAAGGTTATAGGGATAAAAGGCAAATTTCTGATTTATCAAAATGGCGGTCTGAAGGCAATTAATTTGCAGAAGGTGCCTGGAAGATTCATAACCTACTAAGATGCCGACTTAATATAGCAGGAATACAAGCCACAACATCAGTTGCGGTCATTGACCAACCAACCCGCTGGAATGCATGGTCTCCAGATGAGCCGGATAAAAATGCACCCATTCTTGCGGCTTCAAAGGGCTTCACCCCCTTGGCCAGAAAACAACCTACAATACCTGCCAGAACATCACCAGTACCGCCAACAGTCATTCCTGGGTTGCCAGCATTATTCTTTTTTATGTGTTGGCCGTCTGAGATTATGTCAACAGGCCCTTTCAGAATCACAGTGGCATTGAGCTTGCCTGCCAGATTATAGACTGATGCTTCATCAAGCTCCTGGGAACCTCCCAGCCTGCCAAATTCCCTTGAATGGGGCGTTAGCACAACCGGAACATTGAAGGTCTCCTGGCCAGACATGGCAAAAAGACCGTCAGCATCCACAACCAGGGGTTTGTCAATGCATGCTATTAATTTCCTCACTGCCTCAATTGTTTCAGGCTCCCTTCCCAGACCGGGACCTATAAGCACAGTGTCAGCAGCTTCAATGAGCTTCGTTATCTGGGCCTGATGTTCAGGTGCCAGAACCTTTCCTGGCAATGGCCTG
>DAOVXH010000008.1 GCA_030636255.1 Methanomassiliicoccales archaeon | reverse complement strand
CTCAGAACCTCAGCACGTATAACTCTCGCTACGCCACCCCAACCTATCACCGCGATAATTATGATTATATTCCATATACTAGGAGACATAATCGCAGCAAATGTGATAAGAAGCGGAAGTGCAGGTAACACAAGAATCACATCAGTGAATCTCATGAGAAGAGCATCAATTCCCTTACCATAGTAACCAGATACCAGACCGACAACTACCCCAATACCTATGGAACAGAAGGCAGAAAGGAATCCCACAAGAAGAGCGATTCTCGAACCCAATACTACCTGACTCAGGATGTCGTGACCCTGAGCATCAGTACCAAGCCAGTAATCGTTTCCGCTTGGCGGTTTATTCTCTTCGGAAACTGCCCAGTGCGGTGGCAGAGGTGTAATAACCCTGCCTGCAGCATTGAATGCATACATTCTACCAGATACAATAGTTCCGTCTGATTCATAATTGACAGTGGCAATTCCCACATCAGCCTTACTTCCTACATGGAAATTGTTAATGCAACTATATGGCTGAGCAAGTATTACGCCGTCAAGTGTCTTTCTCCATATGATTGTGTCATTACCAGTAGATGCCATACAGTAAACAATGCTGAAATCATCAGAAGGATCACTGGTTGTTCCATTAAGGTTCCTGGCTGTGATGTAAACGAATCTGCTGTATTTTGAATCATAGAATGGCGATACTATTACCTGAGTCTCCTGGGTTCCCACCTTTGTGTCGAAGGCAATACTGACATTGACACTACCTGTTCTGATGGTGTATCCATATCCAGATGTTGAGCCAACCAAAAGGAATGAACCATCCGGTGTTGTGCTCAGCTCGGTAAGATTACCGCCATCGGTTGAACCTTGAGGTCCAACCTCAAAGCCAGGTACCTTATTGTTGTTTGAATCAAAATGATCCCAGTTATCTACCATTGTTCCATTGGAACCCCAGACAGCATGAATAAGGCCGTCATTTGTGGATGCATATACAATTGTTGGTGTGCCTATGGCTAATGGTGATGTTGACCAGTATCCATCAGTTACCTGATATGTGGTACCGCCCCATTCTGGAATTTCCTGACCGCTTACAGTATCAATACCATAGAGTTCTCCATCAACGGTTCCTACAAAGACAGTCTGACCGTCTGCAGAAACAGTTGGTGCAGTTAGTGACACATTGGCAATCTGCCTGGACCACCTAAGTGATGGCTGTGTAACATTGTATTCGCCTGTAGCTGGGTTCCATTCAGGTGTTGGTCCCTCAAAGGCATAGATAGTTCCAGCATCAGAAGATGCAAAGAACATATCAATATTATTGAAGTAACTGTCCTCGTACTGGTAATAATCAACCTCGCCAACTGCGCTTCCATCCATCTGGAAAGACCAGGTTATTGAAGGGGGAAGTGTGCTGGCGAAATCAAATCCGTCTTGAAGCACATATACCCTGCCGTTCTCGCAACCAAAGAAGATTCTCTGGTCAGCTGCACCAGCATCGTCTGTTCTTCCGAAATTTTCCAGTGAAACATCAGTTGTAATCATTGAATCCGTGGTATATACCCACAAGTTGGCACCTTCAGGAGTGGATTTTGGATTATACGAATATAAACCAAAAGGCGACGCTAAAGAACCATCTCCTCCTGCGGCGTAGAATCTATCAATATCAGATGCTGCACCTCCCATGGGGTATACTCTGTATTCCATTCCATGGACAAAGGGACCATTGGTCCTTATTCCATCCTGACCACTCAGATATCCATCGATTATAAGAATATCATCATCAGGGGCCCACCAGTCTGTGGGGTGTCTCAGGCCGAGATATGGTGATGTAAGTGCCATGATTAAGAAACCCACCATAATTGCAAGCCCAAGCATTCCTATTCTGCTATCACTAAAGAGCATCCAGCTATGCTTTATGGAACGCCTGTAATCTCTTACTTTTTCCTTAAATTGTCTGCTTGTAACCATCATATCACCTCACAATTGAACCCTCGGGTCAAGCCATGCATATAGCATGTCCGCCATCATATTACCAAGAATGGTTATCAGTGCCAGAACATAGAATGCCCCTTGAACCACAGGGAAATCCTTGGTCAGTGTACCTTCAATCAGAAGTGTACCCATACCATACCATGAGAAAATGGTCTCTGTCAGCACTCCACCACTTATGATTCCGCCAATGGACATTGCCATAGCGGTCACCACAGGCAGCATAGCATTTCTTGCTACATGCTTGTAAATGACTGTTCTTTCTTTCAATCCCTTTGCCTTGGCTGTAACTGTAAAGTCCTCACCGATGACCTCCAGCATTGCACTCCTCATAAGTAGGATATTACCAGCAAGACCAAGTATCATCAATGTCACCAAAGGCATGGCCAAATGCCAAAGAATATCTGAAAACCATTCCAGACCATGCAAAGGATCGCCTTCAGGGCTTATACCGCCCACACCACCCAGCGGGAACCAACCCAGCTGAGAGTAGAATATCCATTGCATAATAAGCGCAAACCAGAAGATTGGCATGGAATAGAAGAATAGAGTTGTGATAATAGTACCCATCTCGAATACAGTTCCTCTTCTCCAGGCAACAAGCACACCAACAGAGATTCCCACTACATAGGACAGTACAAGTGCGGTTCCGAACAACAAGGCTGTTGATGGTACACGCTCAAGGAGAACTTCCCATGAGGGTCTCTGATACATGTATGAAGTTCCAAAGTCG
The DNA here is from genome assembly GCA_030636255.1 of Methanomassiliicoccales archaeon. Taxonomy (GTDB): domain Archaea; phylum Thermoplasmatota; class Thermoplasmata; order SG8-5; family SG8-5; genus JAGLQM01. The sequence goes on along the minus strand of DAOVXH010000008.1, from coordinate 18,367 downwards.
AAAACAAGCATGGTCTTCATGTAAATTACAAACTGCTCGGCCATGGTCCTCATTTCCACAATTCTTGGGTGGCTGAGTGATGTCTCGGTAGAAGTACCGTCTGGCCTTACTATCAATGCTATGACTTCAGCACATCTAGAATCGTCAGAGTTCAATGCAGTTGCATTTATCTGAAGCTTTAAATCAGAAAGCAGGAAAGGATAATCTGCATCTGGAATCTCGACACCAGTGCCAGAGTTAATTGCAATAACATGCAGGTCACTTAGCAGAGGATATGTCGAATCATCATCATCAACTGCATCTGGCATTGCTCTTGCAGAATTCACAGGGAATGTGAAGCCAGCATGAAGGCCATTCATTTCTACCTGGAACATCATCAAACCATTATCTGTTGTGACATAATTGTCATCAAACTCATTCATGGCAGATGGACCAGTCATTGACAGGGAATCAGTGTCTTCAAGATTTGGCATTAAAACAGAGAAGGTTGGTGTTCCTCCAGTGGCCATTGAGTACAATGATACTGAATCACCAATTTCCGGGTATGTGTATATGCCATCTGAAACTAAAATGTCTGCTGAAAGATTCCATAGCTTGACTGTTTCCAATCCTGTGGATGTGTCAAATTCCATTGCTGCGGTGGCCATATTCCAGCCTCTGTCCTCTACCTCAAAGACAAGCTGGAAGTCAGAGCTTCCGTCTTCTCCAAGCACAAGGTCAGATGTAGTTCCAGTGTAATAATAAATCTTGTTAGTCTCATCAGTCATATTGGCAATCTGAGATAAATCAAAGGATTCTGTGTACTGAACTGCCTCATCATCCACCACTACATGGTTAGGAGCTGTCATGGTCACTTCTGCGCCTCTGAGAGATCCTTCATCATGTACCATTAGATATAACTCCAAGCCATCGCCAATGGTTGGGGTTGAAAGTAGGCCTATATCCAAGATCTGTGGCGCAATCAGGTCAACTCCTTCAGGCGCATTGACATCAAATTGCGTTTCAAACGAATCAGTTTGATCATCATCACCTGTAGCCGTTACCATGACATTATAAGTGCCAATATCAGATGGTTGATAATTGGTCACCTTGTATTCTCCGGGGTAGTCAACCCATCGACCAAAACCATATCTGACAAGAACAAGGTTAATCTCATTCTCTGTCATCATTGGGTTCATCATCATCTGGGCTGCCGCATTTCCCGGCATCATTCTATAAAGAACGAAAAGCAAGACTAACACAATGAGAAGTGTTATCATCATGTGTATCGTTCTTTTGACGAGATATGTTCTAAGTTTCATTCGTACATCTCCGTTTCTTTTGTGAATTTAATGACTGTGAAATAGGGGGAAATGGATCTGCTAAAAGCAGACCCATTGTTTTGTTACTTACTTCTTCCTGCGGATTACACCGTAACTAACGGCTGCCACGCAGAATACCGATGCGACCAGTATGAAGGTCGGGAACGGTGTTCCACTGGTTCCTCCACCACCATCTTCATGGAACTTGTCCACGATATCTACAGTGATGGTATTGTCACCAGGTTTTACATTGGGGTCACTGGACTCTGCATATGCAGTTACCAGATATTCCACAATGGAATCGTCGTCGTTTGGCTCATTGGTTGCTGTTAGAGTGAAAGTTGCCTTTCCATCAGCATCTGTTGTTGCCTCTGCAGGAGATACCTCTGGAATTGCCGGGGACACTGCAATTGCTACAGTTGCTCCGGAAACTGGATCTCCATTCTCGTCATCAACCATGACCTCCACATATGTGAAGCCAAAGGTATCTCCGTCTGCACTCACATCAGGGTCAATAACATCCGGGTCTGCGCTAATTGACACAGACAGGAACGGTTGACCTTCTGGATATACTGTGATAAGTGTAAGTCTGCTTGGTGCAGGGTCATACACTGTATCTCCATCTGAGTAGGTTGCGAACTTTATCTGGATGATGACTTTTGAGCCGTCTGCTGTGTCTACGTCATTGGGGTCAACATATGGTGCTTCGAAGGTTGTTGTAGCCTTACCACCAGTTGTTGTGTTCAAGTGCTCACTTCCCAATTTACCCATGCTTGCATTGAGCTGGATATAAGCACCAGAGATAGGTTCTCCATCCTGATCCTTGACATACACTGTGATCTGTGTTCCAGTTGAGTTGGACACCACAGCGGAAGGTGGACTGACGAACTGAGCATTTGTCTTGTACGGACTTGGTGCACGTATGTTCATGATTGAACCCCAGTTGAATATAGAACCTGATGAACCGACCTGCCATCCAGTGAACCTGTCTGACCTGTATGCCTCAATATTGGTTCTGAAGTACAGAACATCATATGGAAGGTCATAGACAATTGCTGCCTGAGCATCTGCAACAGCCTTCTTTCTGATATTCTCATCACCTGTCTTTCTTGCCTCATCGATTATTTCATCGAATGATTCATTGGAGTAACCTGGGTAGTTCTGACCGCTCTGGGCTGTACTTGAGTGGAAGAAAGCATGCAAGAAATCAGTTGGGTCGCTTCCGATTCTCCATCCAAGGATGTACATATCAAAGTCCCTCTTGTCAATACGGTCAACAATTGAACCAAAGTCCATAGCAACAGAGTCTGCATTGATTCCTATATCCTGAAGCTGCTGAGCAATCATAAGCCCTGCCTGTGCCCTGATGGGGTCATAGTTGGCCTCTGGTGTCAGAATCTCAATAAGACCATCTGCGCCACTTCCTATTGGGTCGCCGCCTGGTAGGCTCCAGTAATTGTTTGGTCCTGGTGGGAGGCTATCATCATCCAGCTCATAGCCGGCCTGATCAAGTATATTGATTGCCTCATCCGGGTCAAAGCTGTATCTTGGGATGGTGTCATTGAACCATGAGCTTATGGAACTCACAGGTCCTTCTCCACCAATACCGAAGTTAAGCAAAAGCCTCTGGACAATTCTGTTCTTGTCAATACAATGTGCAACTGCCTTTCTGAATGGTTTTCCAAGATCATCTTCTGGTGCATATGGGAATGATTTTGATTCATCATAACCAAATGCTTCACGTCTCATGTTATAAGAGAGATAGAAGAAACCCTGTTCTGGGGCCTGTGAAAGAGCAACTCCTGGCTCATTTGCCAGTTCCTGAACAAAGGTAGGTGGAACAGACCATGCAATGTAATCAATGTCATCGTTCCTCAAAGCAAGTACAGCTGCTTCTGCTGTCTTGTATATCTTGTAAATCATTGCATCTATATTAGGTTGACCAGCAAGGGAATTTCCATCTGTATCTAGGACATATTCCTCATACTTGTAGCCTTCCGTGTAGAAGTGGTCACGCCATGTAACTATCTTGGACAACTGTCCCTTTTCCCAGTGATCCCACTTGAACGGGCCGTTTCCTACTGGAACTTCATTTTCATATTCCTGGGCAGCGGCAACGTTCCATGCATCATCTGCATCAAGGTCATAACCTGAGTCAGACCAGATCTTAGCATGATCAACGTTCTGTCCTGAAATCTCGCATCCCCAAATGTGCTCTGGAAGCAAAAAGGTAGAGATTGTGTTTCTGAAAAAGTCTGCGAATGGCTCCTGAAGAACATACTTCAGTGCAGCCTGCATTCCATCCTCGCTCTCATATACCTTGGTAATCCATAAGAAGCTGTCTGTGGAGAAGTTTGTACCTGGTTTTCCTCCATTGTCCTTTAGACAATTCATGGAAGATGACCATTCTGGAATCTGAGCAGTAACGTGCATAGAGAACATTACGTCTCTTATGTCCATCTGCTCTCCATCATGCCAGTATACATCTTCAAAATCATAGAATATAATGGTCTCTCCAATACCACTACTTGTGTCTTCCCATCCCCATGTTTCCCTTGGTGTATAGCCAAAGGTTCCAACGTCGCAATCGTCCCAGTTTAATTCATCATCAGTATGGTCGATTGTTAGGGAAGTGTTAGCAGAACCAACCGCAATGTACGGTATAAGTTCCTCTGTCTCTGGATTTACATTAATAGGTCCGTCATATAGGTACCCTACCACATTCCAAGTCCAGACATCTCCTGCTGTCAATGGATTTGTGGTCTTAAGATCATCCTGCATAGCAATCCTCAGAATAAGTTCGTCGTCTTGCCTTGTTCCATCGCCTGCTGCAGCAACAGATGTAGCAATCGAGCCGAGCAACATTGTTATGGCAAATAGCAGTGCAATACCCACAACTTTCCCATGTGATTTATTTTTTCCTTTCATGGTCTCAATCCTCTTTATATTTCTTTACTCCATCTAATAGAAATCCCAAGGGGAATCCATAGAGGGAGGCAATAGGGTGACTATATTTATAGTTTTCTTGGAGCCACGTTAGCCAGGCTTTTTTTTATTAGGCTTTTTTGACCCTTTGCACCCATAATTCGATAATAAACCTTTTTAGTATAAAAGCAGATTTGTACAGCCTCTTGTATAATATAAAAACTTTGTGGTACAAGGCATTGTATAAGGGTAGTAAAAGTTCTAAAATAGACATTGAAAATTATTATAGTAAATTGTCAAAATCAGGAATCAGAAGAAATGAAATACTTCTTTCTGACACCGTCCCTGGTGCTGTCAAGGATTCCCATTCTCTCGAGTATTGCCAAATTGTAACTCACTGACTGCTGGGAAATGCCCTCTCTCTGTGCTATGTCCTTCTGAGCTATTCCAGGAGACTGGCGAATTGCATCCACAATACCTATCTGAAGATCGCTTAGCTGAATTCCCTTCTTTCTGGGTATCTTCATGCCTGTGGGGTAGAAGCGCTTGTAGGTGCCGTCTCTGTGGGACTTGATGTATCCCTGGAGCTCAAGGGTCCTAAGGTGATGCGATAGAGTACCATTAGTAACTCCCAGCTTCGCCTTGATATGATTGTAATGTTCACCAGGATAGGACATTATATGCCCGTAAATTTGACCACGAACGAAATGCTCCAGAAGTTCGTCTTTCTTCAATCTTGAATAAAGTGGTACAACAAGAATCTTCAGAAGTCCGTACTTTCCTGTCTCGGTACTCCCTATTATAATTAGAAGTATTATTCCTGTTATACTAATATAAGGTATATCCTTATCTTCTATTATCTTAATAGGGGGTTCTACAGTAACTTCATTGACAATGTAGAAACCGTTCATATATTCTTCAACGTAAGCAGTCACAATGAGGTCTATGACCATCCCATCCTCAGAGTATGCGGTCATGTAGGCAATGGTCTTTCCGTCAATATCTGTATACCTATCCTCAAATCTGAAATCGCAGAGCTCCGGTGCAGTGGAGGAAATGTTCACAAGTGCGCCTTCCATAGGTAAACCATCAGAGGTAACAGTAATGAAAAGTGCCAGTTCACTACCAGATTCTATGTGAAGTGCCTCATGGGTTATCATGACATCAAGAGATTTCTGGGCCCCAACATCTGGAGAAGGTGCAAAGAAATGAACTGCCTGGGAGTCTCCACCCAGCAATGGAAAGATGCTAGCCAGAGACAGAGCTATGACTGAAATGATAATAAGGGCATGATAGGTTTTCCTGCTTGTAGTTCTCGATTGCCTCTCCATCAATAGAATAAATGTAAGTTAGAGTATATAAGTCGATTTGTACGGGCGTTTGTATAATATTTAAGCTTTGTGGTTTGCCATATCCAATAGCTTTAAATCAATGGAGGCATATCATGGACTATAAACCTATAGGGGGAGTGCCCTTGGCAATGCCTTTAAATGTATTAGAAAGGAACATAAATAAATCGGTTACACTGACGCTGAAAGACGGACGAACACTAGAAGGAAAATTGACTGGGTTCGACGAGTACATGAACATGATACTCGAAGATACCGAGGAGACAAAAGAGGACCAAGTCAGACGAGTTGGAACTGTTGTCCTTCGTGGAAACAATATAGTTACAATTGTTCCTAAGTAATCCAGGCGGTAATTTTATGACCCATTTATTCGGCACGAATGGGATTCGTTGGATCATTGATGACCATAGTATAGACTATCCAGTGAAACTTGGGCTGGTGGCAGGAACCTATTTTGCCCCAGGAAATAAAGTTGCTCTTGGTATGGACACCAGAACATCCGGTCCAATGATTTTCAATGCAATGCTTTCAGGTCTTGAATCATGTGGTTGTGATGTTATTGACCTTGGAATATTACCCACCCCGACCTTCCAGTATGCTGTGAAGGAGCTTGGGATTGCCGGCGGAATAATAGTCACTGCATCTCATAATCCTCCGGAATTCAATGGATTAAAGTTCATAGCCAGTGATGGAACCGAATTTTCCAAGGAGCAGGAAGCTACTGTTGAAAAAATATTTAATGAAAATGCCATGAAAAATGTGCCCTGGAACCAGATTGGAAAACAATACCGAGAGCGCCATGTGCAAGACAGATACCGTAATTCAATAATATCCAAAGCCAAGCTTGGTGATAATCATGTTCGGACAGTGGTGGATTGCGGAAATGGAACGTCCTGGGAATACACACCAGGCATACTAACAAAACTTAAATGCGAAGTTCTCACGCTCAATGCCCAGCCGGACGGACGGTTTCCTGGAAGACTTCCTGAGCCCACAGAGGACAATGTTGGCTCTCTGATGATGGCCGTAAAGCAGCATGGTTCTGATATTGGTATAGCCCATGATGGAGACGCAGACAGAGCAGCATTTGTGGATGATAATGGTAAATTTATAACTGGAGATCAAAGCCTGGCATTATTTGCCGTAGATGCCTTGAAAAAGCATGGCACCGGAAAGGTTGTTGTTCCTGTCAATACTTCTATGACAGTTCTTGATGTAATAGAAGAAAATGGCGGTGAAGCCATAATCACACCTGTTGGCTCTCCTCTTATCGCCAGAAAGATGATGGAAATCAAAGCGATTCTTGGCGGGGAAGGAAATGGCGGAGTCATATTCCCTGACCACCTGTACTGCAGGGACGGCATGATGACTGCTGTCAGGATGGTGGAGATAATTTCCCATAATGGTCCAGTCTCGGAACTTATTGCACAATTACCTGAATACTTCCTTAGAAGGGATAAAATTAGAATTCCTCATGGCATGAGAAATGATATTATTTCAAGAGTGAAAAGTGATGCCCCGGGAGAAGTTCTTGATATTGACGGCATCAAGATAGATCATGACGACCATTGGATACTTATCAGGCCGTCTGGAACCGAACCAATTCTCAGGGTAACTGTTGAATCAAAGTCAGAAGAGCAGTGCAAGAATATTCTGGCAGATAACTTGAATTGGGTCAGGGAAATCATCAAGGACCTTTCTTGAGATGCCTTTTTTGAATTACAATATTGCCTATTTCTGCTATTATAAAACCTATAGCCAGACCTGCCACCATCCCTGCAGTTGTACCTGTAATGAACCTTAGAAGATTTGTACTCTCATAATCAGTTAGAAGCTGCACTGTTCCGTCAATGCCCATGGGTATCATTCCAACAATGAGCCAGAGAATATTAAGTTCAATAGCCAGGAACATGAGAATGGCCACACCAATTACAATACCAAAAAATATTGCAGTACATCTGGCACAGAACGGCATCTGATTATCATTTAGAAAGAAAGAGCGGCTGGCATGCTGATGGCAATTACCATTTCCTGCATCATAGAAAACCCTGGCAAAGGCGCTGTCAATATTGTCTATCTGGGCAGCATTATCTTCGGCAGATGGAACATGACCTGTTACCCCATCCTCACCAAGATTTATTGTACCGGCAGGTGCCAGGTATGGTGAAATTATGCTTCCCATGAACCAGAATGTGACTATAATCAGGCCCACAAGGTTGGCCCTGTCAAAATATCTCTTGCGATTGGCCGAGAGCCATCTCTTCAGGTAGTCAATGGTAAACTCCACGGCTGGTGATTGGCGTGAAGTATAAACCTATTTTGCCGAAAAGATATTAATTACCAAACATCTTTTACCTGATGGCAATGCAAAAACTTGTTTTTGTATGCGAGACGGAGAATCGAATATAACAATAACAAAAAGGAGATGCTCCCGTCGGAGGAAGAGTAGATGATAGACTGGCTAATATCCAAACTGGGAATGCTCATAGCCATTGGCGTGGTAACTGGATTTGTTCTTGCGCTGTTCTCATGGCAGCACGGGATGATGGTTGATGAACAGAGCCAAAGGCTTGCAGATGATATAGCTAGTAAAATTGATAGCTTGGCAGGGCTGGAAGCAAAGGTTCGGCTGAACATGAGCTTTGGAAATGAACCAGGTCAATTGCCTTATACCCTGGACGGAAAGGACTATGAAATAAACATCACCGGCAATATGGTGATAATCTCCCAGGGCCAGAAGCAATGGATATCTCATTTTATTGAGCCGGTTATCTGCCATAACCTATCAGAAAGACAGTTCAATCTCACAGATTATGATAAATTATTCACCTCAGAGTTCATTGTGTTCAATTCAAGTCATGATTTTATTCTGGAGAGAGGGGCGATAGATGTCAGTGGGCAGGTAAAATATGTGTCTTTAGTATATTAATAAAAATATAGATTGAAATATATAATTTTAGTATAATTATCTATAAGGTTCTGGAAAACAATTACCTGATGCCATCCAGTTCATACTTCCTTACCAATCTTCTCAGCATTTCCGCACTGAAGCTTTCTTCCTCGAATGGCTGTTTCCGCATTCTGTGAGGCAGCGCCATCTCTGCAGCAAGTATCACATCATCAGGGGTAGATTCAGTTCGGCCGTCAAAGGCAGCATTTGTTCTGCTTGTCCTCTCGATGATAATGTCACCTCTGTGGCCGTCAATATTAAAATCAATGCCAATCTTGGTTATGATTGCCAGTACCGAGTCTGGGGTAATAACCTTCGGGAAGACTCCTCTGGCCTCTATTATTTCATCTTTCAGTTCTTTAAGTTCTTCTCTGTGCTGGTCCCTGAATGTCACCGGATCCAGGGCGAATTCCCTGGAATATTTCATTATCTCCACACGCTGGTCAACGTTCTTCACGCCTACTACTTCTGCCTGGAGTGCCAGCCGGTCAAGAAGCTGAGGTCTTAGTTCACCTTCTTCCGGGTTCATGCTTCCAATCATTATGAACTCTGAGGGGTAGTTTAGGGAGATGCCTTCTCTCTCAATTGTAACCATACCCATTGCCGCTGCGTCCAGAAGAACATCAACCACATTATCTTCCAGCAGATTTATTTCATCAACATAGAGAATTCCTCTGTGGGCCTCTGCCAATAATCCTGGCTCAAATGCCCTGACACCATCGTTGAGGATACGCTCAATATCAATACTTCCCACCAATCGGTCCTCGGTGATGTTCAGGGGTAAATCCACAATTTTCGTGGAGGTCTTTTCAACTTCAATTTCGCCTTTCTCCTGAAGGTTCTTACAGTCATTGCAGAACTTGTCTGGCTTCTTTGGGTCACAGTTGTACTTGCATCCCTTGACAATCTCTATTTCCGGCAGTATGTCAGATAAAGAGCGAACTGCAATGGACTTTCCTGTTCCTTTCTCGCCACGGATAAGAACCCCTCCAACTCCGGGATTCACAACATTTAGGATTAATGCTCTCTTCAAAACACTCTGGCCAACTATTGCAGTAAAAGGATAATCTGTCTTTTTAATCTTCATTCTGGGAACTTCTGCGGACTTTTTCTGGTCCTGGACTTCGGCTTCAGCCATACTAGCCCTCCAGTTCAGCCTCTCTGGACTTCACCAGCTTCATGAGACTTTCCTCATTGAACTCCTCATCCTCTGACGGACGGCGTTTCATTCTGTGGGGCAATGCCATTGCAGCTGCCGAAACAATATCCTCTGCAGTGGTTTCCAAACGTCCTTCAAATGCTGCATTGGCTCTTGCTGCCCTCTCTATGATAATATCTGCCCTGTGACCGTCCACATCAAAGTCCAGGCATATCTGGGCAATTAACTTGTATATTCTGGGAGGCGTGGAAACATTTGGTATTAGTTCCCTGGCCTTGTTCACCTTCTCTCTCAATTCTGTGCGGTTGCTCTCATATTGCTCACGGAATGCAATTGGGTCCGAGGTAAATGCCTCTCTTCTCTTGACAATCTGAATTCTCTGCTCAACATCCTTGATTCCAATAACATCGCATTGCAATGCCAATCTGTCCAAAATTTGAGGACGTAACTCACCCTCTTCAGGGTTCATGCTTCCTACAATAATGAACTTTGATGGGTGGCTGATGCTCATTCCTTCCCTCTCAATGGTAACTACACCAGAGGATGCTGCATCCAGCAGAATGTCAACAATATAATCGTCCAGTAAATTAATTTCATCCACGTAAAGGATTCCTCTGTGAGCCTCTGCTAAAATACCAGGCTCAAAGCTCTTCTCTCCTGCTGCCAGGATTCTCTCAATATCAATGCTTCCAACCAGACGGTCTTCAGTAATGTTCAGCGGCAAATCAACCACCTGCACCGGTCTCTTGTGAATCTCAAGCTTTCCAGCCTTGTGGGTTGCCTTACATTCTGTGCAGAACTTGTCAGTATCAGCTGGGTCGCAATTGAACTTGCAACCTGTTACTTCAATGTCAGGCAAAACTTCAGCCAGACCTCTAACACTGACAGATTTTCCAGTTCCCTTCTGACCTCTTATGAGAACTCCACCAATCTCTGAATATACTGCATTTAGTGTGAGAGCGCGCTTCATCTTCTGCTGGCCCACCATTGCTGCGAATGGGAATAGAACACGCTTTTGCTTGCCCCGGTCCAGCATCTTGGCTGCTGCCTCCTTCAGTCGGAGACGGTCCTGCTCCTCCATTCTCTGGCGCATCTGATTTTCCAGTTCAGATTTAATGCTCTGCATCTGCTGCTCTTTCATACGCAGTTTTTCTCTAGTATCGTCGAATAAGTTCTTTTGAATGTCAAGTTCATTTGTGGCCTTTATCAATTCTTCCTCTTTCATACGGAGCTTCTCCTGCTCCTCCAGCATCATGTCATCGGCTCTCTTCTCCAACTCAGTGCTGATGAGGCTCTCCATCTCATCCTCCTTCATTCGGAGTTTTTCTTCCTCTTCGGCCATCTGCTGTGTCTTGAGGTCAAGTTCTGAACGGATAGATGATATTTCCGACTCCTTCATACGGAGCTTTTCCTCTTCCTGCTCTATCTGCTCCCCGAGGCTTTCCAGCTCTGTTTTGATGTGGTCAATTTCATCATCCTTCATTTTTAATTTTTCTTCCTCTTCCTCTATCATCTTCTGGTACTCGTCCTCGAGGCTCTGCTGGATTTCCCGTTTTTCCTCTTCCTTTTCCAGGTACATTTCAAGTTCGTCCCTGCTCTGGGCATTTAGTACCACCGGGTATGCAATGAAGGTGCAGTAAAGGTCCAGGGTAATCATGAGGATTAACAAAATTAGAATTACTACTATGCTAACGCTAATCATATTGGCTGGCATGAAAACAGTGTCAATTACCAGTGCAAACACCATAATTCCACTGGGTATGAATGAAAGCATGAGGTTCATCTTCCTGTCCCAGATGTGAAGCACTGCGCTGGACATGGTCAATAACACTCCGAAGAGCAGAATCGGAACGCTTGTGATTTCATCGATGGTAGGCGTAAAATCAAAGAATATCGCAGTTGGAACATCTGCCTGGGTGGTGAAATTTCCTATTGTGAAAATGAATTCCATGAGCACGAACAGTGCCAGGAACACGAAAAAGAATAATGTGATTAAACTTAAGTTGTAATAATTGAAGAATCCCTGGCTTCTTTCTTTTGCCAGTTCCTCTTTTATCAATTCTCTTCTGGCGGCCCGGTCTACCTTTTTATCCGCTATCTCTGACTGGGACATTCTGGCTTCAGCTTCTTGGTCTTCCGCCTCCTCAAGAACATATCCGCCAATTGGGCCAAAGCCATTGCCCAGGCGTATCTTGTCAAGGCGTTCTGTAAATTCGTCTTCGGTTATTTCGCCCTTGTCAAGCTGCTTTTCCAGCTCTTTCTGCTCTTTCTGAAGCTTCTTGAGCATTTTCTTTTTGTCCTTTTCTGAAAGGTCGCCATTCTGGCCCATCTCTACGTCTTCAAGGGATTTGCCCTCTGCTTCTTCTAATACGTAACCGCCAATTGGCCCGAACCCATTGCCCATTCGAATTTCATCAAGGCGTTTAGTGAACTCGTCTTCTGTGATTTCACCTTTCTTGAGCTGCTTTTCAAGGTCCTTCTGCTCCTTCATTAGTTTCTTGAGCATTTTCTTTTTCTCTTTCTCCGAGAGTTCGCCGTTCTGGCCTAGTTCTGCGGCCTGGACTGAGTCTGGTTCTTCAGTTACTTCTATTTCTTCTGGTTGGTCGGAAGTTTCAGTCTCTTCCGACACTGTCGCCGGAACTTCTGGTTCCGGCTCTGCAGACTCTGACGCTTCTTCAGGAGGCTCTTCTTCCTGCTGCTCCTTGAGCATGTTCAGGTCCGTGTAACAGTGAGGGCAGATTTCTGCCAATTTGTCAATTCCTATTGCGCATGCGGGACATGGGACAAGATATTCAGTGCCAGTATTGCAATTAGGGCATGCTTCGGAGCCGGTCTTTACGATTTCCTTGCAGTCTGGGCATAGAAGTTCGTCCTCACCGATTTCGATTTCTTCAACCTCGTCTTCTGATGGAGGGTCGTCAGGCTGACCCTCTTCTTCATCCATTTCAACATCAATACCAGCTTCACCGCCGACAGCGCCTGTGTCCCAGCTGTCGTCTGTTTGAGGTGGTTCTTCTTCTGCAGGCTCTTCATCAGCTTCCTGCGCATCATCCAGCTCAAGCTCATCAATTTCTGGCTCGTCCACTCTTACTGGTGTTATTGGGGCTTCAGAAGTTTCTTCTGCATCTGGCTCATCAAGCTCCAGATCGCCAAGGTCCAGTTCAATTCCAGGTTCAGCGGGCTCTGATGAGTCCGACGTTTCCTGAACCTCTTCGACTTCGACATCATCATTTGCCTGTGCAAGTTCGGCACCGCAAACACTGCATATGGACTCTTCATCGTCATATGTGACCGATTGACAGATGCCGCAGGTTCTTTCCATCACTTATCCCTCGCATTGGATTCAACCGCTCTTGCAAGCTGGTTGTTCTTCGTTCTCCTGTAAACCAAGAATAATGCTCCTCCTCCGGCTATTACCGTTGAGAGACTGATTGGAATTGCCACATTATCCCCGAAGGATGGTGGTGGTGTGAATTCGGCTGAAAAGGGGCCAGAATACTCGCAGGTCAGTGGATTCTCTGCCTTGTCCATGCACACTATTCTTATGGAGTCTCCTGCAAATTTGTCAAATCCAAATATGACATTAAGACCTATTGGAACATCAGTATTGTCTGGGTTCCAGGGTGCAATCTCCAGGTAGGTGTATGTGGAAGTTTCTCTATCCAGATATGAGCCAACAATCTGTTCATACTGGGGAAGCATGGTATCCGATGTCAAGGAATCATACTGGGTGAAATTCACCTGGCAGATGACCCTTGATTGATCATCATAAACTGTTACATTGATGGAAAAAATATTGCTCCAACCATTAAGGTCCCTTACACCAATATCCACCACTATTACCTCGTCAACCTCCTTGATAATTATATCGGTGAAGGATGGGCCATCATTGTCAACACCAACCTGGGCAGACGCTGTCTGGGAGATAATCAGCAGGGCTAAGACTAGCATTGAAACAAGCGTAAATGATATGGTTTTCTTACGCGAAAGAATAGCAAATCTCAAGGTCCGACCCTCCCACAAAATGATAGTAGGCATAGACAGACCTCTAATGTATATATTAACTGTGTTAATCATGTTACCTTCTCTTCCTGGAACGTTCCTTTTTCCGGCGAATTCTTTCTTCCAACTCTTTCCTTCTCTCTGCTTCTGCGCCTCTCTGGGCCCTGAATAGAACAAGACCAATGACTCCAAACACAGCGATTATTACTATCAATATCACAACATTGGGCTCAAGAATTGGCGGGTCATCACCACCACTGGGTATTGATGCAACCACCACTGTAGTTCTGAAGCTTCCTGTATCTGATTCGTCTTCAAGCTCCAGATTAAAATCAGCATAGGCCAGTATTGATGCCTGGTTCTCTGCCGGGGATTCAGAGCAGGTTATATTTACCCTGACAAATTGTTCAACATCATCCGAGAGGCTCATTAAAATTGGGTCTGTATGCTCCTCTTCCTGGAATCTTATGAAATTTAATGTGAGGTCCGTAGTATCTCCACTTAGGTAAACGCTCTTATTGCCTGTGAGGTACATGTCCAGGAACAGTTCCTCCTTATACTTTGACGGGTAGAATTTCTTGTACTGGACAGTTACGCCGTCCATCTGGAATATCTCAAAGCCCTGCCTTGCCACTGTGACAACAACATCATATGTGGTCTGAGGCGCCACAATACATGAGATAGTATCTGGAGTCATGACCAGCTGGGGTGTGCCGTGTATCAGACCTTTAACTGTGAACTTCCTGGGGCTCCAGCTTTGTGCCTGAAATTCTACATAATGGTCCCTTTCCTCGCCTGGCAGGAATGTTCCTGTGCCATTGGTGGTGCTGAACAGGGAATTAAGATTGTCATAGGATATTACCAGGTCCAGAGGCACATTACCAATATTCTTGGTCCAGAGATTGGTTGAGTTGTTTGGTTCTTCAGAGTTCCAGGAATTGTAATTGCCTTCACCATATGGGAATATTCTTGGATAAAATGTAGGCGCAGACATGGAGATACCTGCAACTGGCGCCTCCACCAGCATTGGGGTATTATACTCTTCTGAACCATCAACCTCCACAATCCATCTCCAGGTCCCTGGCTTGGCCTGGGAATCAATGGCCACATAGAAGCAATAGGTGTTTCCAAAAACATCTGACTCGGGTTTCATGTAATAATCATAAAGGTTATCTGCCCAGAAGCCAGAATCATAGCTCCAGGAATAATTTGAGTTGCGATTGCTAACAGAGAAACCACCCTCTACGTAGGCAATAAGAGTAACATTTGATGCAGACTGGTCAAGCTTGATGGTGATATTGTGAACTATACCTCCAACGATTTTTCCCTGGGGTGTTCCCCCCATGATATATGTGACTGAATCAACTGACTGAGCCTGGGACTCCAGTGGTATGGTAATAATTATCATTGTCACCACCACTAGAAAGGCCACGAATTGAACGCGCATCAGGTTCCTCCCTTATGTTACTTGGAAACGTTTCTTATAATATATGCTTTTTGTATAAAGTTAAGTTAACTCGTATCTCGCACGGTTTATAATATAAGAATGCTAAAATTGATAATTTCTCCGAAAAGATTTATAGCTTGTTGATTATGTTTGGCTGATGAAAGTTGTAATTGCATTTGGAACAAAGCCCTGCACAATAAAAATGGCTCCACTGGTCAAGGAATGCCAGAATAGAGGACATGAAACATATATTCTCTACACCGGGCAGCACTGGAGCCCCAATCTCTACAGAGAGCTGTTTGATGATTTAGAATTGAGGTATCCAGATTACAATTTAAAATGTGGTGAGGAATCCTATTCTCTGGTTCAACTTGCCACAAATATAATGATGCGGACAGAGCATATTTTAAAAGAATTAAAGCCAGACATGGTGTTCACCCACGGAGACACTGCAACTTCAATGTCAGTTTCTCTTGCTGCTAATCTTTCTCTTATTCCGGTATTTCATGTAGAAGCCGGTTTGAGAACACTTTCAAAAGAGCCCTATCCGGAACAATTGAACACGCGTATTTCTGATGCTGCTTCGGATGTTTATTTTGCACCGGTGGAGAAGAATGCCCAGTTCCTTAGAAATGAAGGTTTTCCAGAGTCCAGAATATTTGTGGTGGGAAACACTGTAATTGACATTGCAAAATGGGCAGCAGAAAAGGATGCAAATGTTATTGAGAAATATGGTTTGAAAAAGCCATTGATTTATTTCTCAATACACCGCCGGGAAACCACCATGAACCAGGAAAGGTTCAGTGGTCCAGTTGAGGCCATTCTTGAGCTGAAAGAATACAATTTCTTTGTTTCCATGAGGCCAGGAACCAGGGCGGCCCTGGAAAAGTACGGACTTCTGAAAAGCCTGGAAGATGCTCCGCATATCACAATTTACGATTCAATTCCATCCTATATTGAAACTATCAGCATCATGAAGAACTGCGATGCCATATTATCAGACTCTGGTTCAATGCCTGAAGAGGCTTCAGCAATGAAGATACCATTCATGACTGCAAGATACGTATGTGACAGACCGGAGACCATCAGCGGAGGAAGCAATATACTGGTTGGACTGGAGAAGGACTCAATAATTCAGAATGTCAGAAAGGTCATGGACGATTCGGAGTTCAGGCAGAGCATGGTTGATGCTACATCGCCATATGGAGATGGAGACACCTCCAAGAAAATAATGGATATTTCCGAGAAACTGTTTGAAGAGGGCAATCTGCTGACCTTTGAAAAAGAAGTTACAGAAAAGAATGTTTAATCTTCTTTCTTTTTGAGCAGCTTTCGAATGTCCTTCTCTGATGTTAGCTCGTCGTCTTTCTCAAGAAGTTTCACAACTTCCGCGTCCAACCATTCCAGGGTTCCGTCTTCTGTCTCAAGAATTCCAATTGGCTTGACCTTTATCAGGGTTCCTACTTCTGCATGTATATCTGTGCTTTTTGTAGAACCAAGAACTATTCCGTCACCGTAGGAACATATGTATGTCCATCTCATGGTTCCTTTCTTTGGGTGTTTGAATGGTTTGGTCTCGGCCACGGTTACGTTGATTGATTTCTTGTGGCGGAAGAATAGCAGTAAAATTATGATGAACAGGATTATCGGAATTATGATGTATGGAATTGCATCAGTGGTTGAACCAGTTGGAGGTGGCGGAGGAACATAAGGGGCCTCTTCAATCTCAACTTCAACTGCATAGTAGTTGTTGTTCTCATTTGTTTCTACATAAACATCATCCGGGTCAACTACAAACCTGAGCAAATGAGTTCCTGCACTTGGAGTTCCCCAGTTGAACCTGACTACACTGGAATCACCGGCGGCGATTGATACCACTGTTTCTCTTGCTATTGAAGTATTGTAATCAAACAATTCCACAACCACACTGGTGACATCTGCGCGACCAGAATTTCTAACTGTGACGAAGATATTGGTTATGTTGGAGTCATACATTTCAATTATGGGATCTATAGGCGAGAAGAATATGCTGGTTCCGTCAATAACAAGGTCTGGAGCTGTTGATGAAAAAACCAGAAAGAAACCGGTGCCAGATAAGCCAGAATATGCATTACCCGATGCATCATTATAAGATGTCACCCAGTACTCAACATAACTACCATCCTGATAGCTGGTATTGTCAATTAATAGTAAATATTCATCAGAATCCGAATCATATACCATCAAGCCAGATTGCACGTCACCGCCATCAACTGTGTAATATGCAGTGCATTCAGTTTGGCCGTTCTGAGAATCATAAACCTTGGCAACTATATTAGCATCATAATCTGCATAGACCACAGTTGGTCTATGAGTAACACTAACAATATCTGCTGGTGTCGGAAGTCTAAAGTAAAAGTATTCTACGCCGTGGGTTGTGTTCAAATCAAAAAGAGTGAAGACTATGTCATAATACACTCCAAGATTCAGAGAATTACTCCATATGGCCGTGTCCAGAGTTCTGTCATAGGCAGAAAGATTTGTGATGTTTGTTGTTATTGTTTCTATCCAATCTCCATCCTGGGAAAGATTATAGCTCATAAACCCGGAGAAAGAAACATTCTGTTGATTTACAATGAGTATTTCTGCCCCAGTCTGGCCAGCTGCTTGATTTCTAATGTTTAAATCCGTTGGAATATTGACAGATACACCTATGGCTACGGCAAGGTTTCCGGTTGCACCTGCGCCTCCTGAGATATTGCCTTCTTCAGGGCTGGCCCAGTAGGCCATTATTAGACCGGAATATTCTCCTGGCGGAAGTGATGGGAAATCAATTGAAAAATAAGCATAAAATGATTCTGATGGATATAATGTAAATGTGTCGCCTGCAGACCATGTCAACCAGTCTTCTACCTCTCCACTAACAGATAGAACGACCTCAACTTCGCTGGGGGATTCTGGGCCAAGAGCCACAATAACGCTCCCATTATAAATCTCTGGTGAAAATGCTTCTGCCAGGAAATCCACAGTACCGGTCATGGATAAAGAGTAGGCTGCAGTGGTGTTATGCGGGACCAATATAATGGTGATGAAGACAGCAATCATCAGAAGTGTGGATAGTTTTCTCATTGACTCACTTAATATAGTTCAGATATTTAATAATATTACAAAGCAAAAAATAAAAAAGAAAAGAGATAATGTTAGAGCCAAGCCCTAACATTATGGATTAAGAGCACGTATGTCCAATTGCAGAGT
>DAOVXH010000203.1 GCA_030636255.1 Methanomassiliicoccales archaeon | reverse complement strand
CCCTGGAAAGTGCTTTGCCATCAATTATCTCAGCAGACATCAGTCCGGTATAGGGGGAATTATTATTTTAGAGTTGGGAATACCCATTAGCATGCCAGGAAGAATGACCATCGGTCTCTACAATACATATGACCCAAAGAAGTTCAGGGAGGCGCATCGCAGGGTGCTGGCACGTTCCGGCCCAGTTGCCCTGACATTTGACTGCAATCTGACAACCTTCGGATTTCCATACGAGCAGGAGATGAAAACGCCCCAGGAGATAGTTGACTGGCTTTCCACAACAACCAGTATCGGCGACGGCGGGCAATATCTTATAGACCTGGCTAAAGCAGGAAGATTCTCAATATTTGACAAGCCAAAGAAAGGGTTCCCGCCACAATTTGGTGAGGTTATTGTCACCACCAGGAAGCCTGATGCCTCAAAATCCATCACCCCGAAAGAATTGGCCAGCATGGTAAAGCGCGGCCAATCTATTTTGCTATTATTCGGCCTGGGGCCACATGGTCTGCCCAAGGACATTTTTAAAGTTGGAAAATACCATCTGGACATATCTGGAAAAGGCTATTCCATGGAAACTGCAACTGCTATTGGGGCTGTTCCGGCGGTACTGAAAACATTTGTGGAGTTTCTGTAAGCTTATATTAACAAACTCCGACGAACTGGATACTAATTGTTTTCTAATTGCAGTTCGTTTAATCCCGCACAATGCCGAACCCATACTGGTCCACAATCATTGGGAAGTAGTCCCGCGGATGATTTGTCTCACGCATCTTGACAACACCCAGGAATAAATTTGCCCGGTTGGCATATGCCTCGGTTTTGATGTGGATGATACCGTCTGCCAGGAATTCCTCAACGCCATATGGTCCGTATTGGTTCAGGTTCTCTCCGTACATTTCCGAGATAAGGAAAACTGTCAGGTCCAAATCTCTCAATTTCTCAAAGAAGAAGAATAATTCACTTCTTGGATTAGTGAAAGTTGTCAGCGAATATAATGCGGACAATGAATCAATGGCTATTGCGTCTGCTCCAAAGCTTTCCTTGTAACTTCTTAGCTGATTGATTATGGAGCCGAGCCAGTCAATCTCATTGGATACATCGCCCTCCTTTCTCAGGGCAGCCATATCCACCACAACCATATCGTCCAGGTCGCTGACCATTAGGGTTGATGCTGTTTCCTTGCGCATTCCCAGGCGTTTCATGTGCCTCAGAAGACTCTGGCGGCTCTGCTCCAGTGATAGATAGATGGTCTTGCGGCCTTCATTCTCTGCTAACTTATGCAGCATGTAATAACAGAATGAAGATTTCATTGAACCGGCACGCCCACAAACAAGAACCACATGCTTGGAGGGAACTCCGCCTTCCAGCATCTCGTCCAGCCCATCAACGAAGGTTGGCAATCTATCGTCCTCGTCAAGCTTTTCAGCTGCTGCATCATTATCAGGATTGATGGCCAGTGCTTTTTTGAAACATGATTTTGCCCGGACATTCTTCTCCATGGCCAGCAGAGCATTGCCCTTGCCAACCCAGGCATTATCAATTTCCGGATCAAGCTCGGTAACTACATCGTAGGAATCCAGGGCAAGCTGATATTTTTCTCTGTCCAGGTAAATGTCACCTTTAACCATAAGAGCCTTGATATTTTTTGGATTCTCCTCGATAAGGTCATTGACTATCTGAAGTGCCTGTCCCCATTTTCCCTTTGCATAGAGTCCTACACCCTTTTCCAGAAGTATGTCATCATCTGACTTCTTCTCTTCAATCTCAGGCTCTGGCTCTTCATCCGAGCTAAAATGCTCGTAAAGGGTGGTTGCCACCTTCTTGGTTATTCCCTTGATAGCTACAAGATCCTCAATACTTGCTTCAGCCAATTTTTCCGGGCTATCATAGCCAGCTTCATACAATGCCTTGGCCTTTGACATGCCCACTCCCGGTAGGTCCAGAAATTCTTTCAGAACTTCTTCTTCATTCTTGCTCATATTATCACTTCTTAATTGGATTCGTCCTCAAGTATCTCCATGAGTCCGTCATAAATCTTATTTGCAATGGCATTGCCAGCCATTTTTTTGCACAGGTCCCGGATGGACTCGGCAACTGCCACATAATCCTGGCGATTTATCTCCTCGCCAAGCTCAAGTTTGGCCTTTTGATTGTCAATGGTCTTCTGGGCCATATCACCAAAAAGCGGTTTCATGAACTCTTCCATCTTGGTTTCAATATTTTCATTCATGGTTGTTTACCCCCCAAATTCACAATGACAATAGAAACTCTTATTATTATGATTTTCTATACCTATCATAGTCTGTAACAAGACTCTCCCAAGAATTTATGGGAGTTATTCCCTGGAGTATTCCCTGTATGACAGAAACCGATATATAGGGGGAGGACTTAGCCGGGGAAGCCGTGAGCTTATTCACGGTACCACCCAGTATATGTTTCATATGGCTGGGGTAGGGCGGAGGCCGAATATGGCAGCGTTTCCCAACGCTGCAATTGGAAGGTACACATAACCAGAGAAACCTATAGTTTCTCTTTTCGGCCGGTGATTCCACTCATACGCCATATACAACCTGGACGTGTGTCAAGCCGATAGTCTGTGGCTAGCTACGCTGTCTGGGGGATGGCTCGGTTCGAGCGCCGACGAAGGTCGTGCCAAGCTGCGATATGCATTGGGTAGGCGCAAGGAACCTATGATCCAATGATGACCTAATGGG
>DAOVXH010000194.1 GCA_030636255.1 Methanomassiliicoccales archaeon | reverse complement strand
TCCACATTGATGCATTGATAATTGCTATAATCAGTACCGTCGAATGACCTGGCCCATATCTTGTAGGCGCCAATTCCATAATATGAAACATCCGAGGCCACGTCCCAGCTAAATGACCAGGAGTTGGTTCCGGAGGCAACCTGCCACCATTCCTTGTTTATCTTGACCTCTACCCTGCTTACAGAGCCATCACTGTCCGAAGCAGAACCCTGAATGTTAAAGGAGCCGTCCATTGGAACTTCCTCTGCCTCAGATGGCGAGGTAACAGTACATGTGGGTATTACATTTGAAACACCTGAATCTGATAACATCTCGTCCCGCATTGTCTCGATGTCTATCTGCCAGGCAGAGTTGGTTGCGCTCTCATCGCCCAGGCCGTGATGACTGGCATCTGAACCATACTCAACCAATACTGCATCGTTCAGTCCACCAGGATAGTTGGCTGTCCATACCTGGTCCCTGGCCTGTGCAGACAATGTCTGAATTGTTGCGTCACCAATGGCAGAATTGATATTGTCCATCCATTCCCATACATCACGATTCGGGGCAGTGTTGGCACGGAAAGCATTGGTCCAGGCAGTGTCAATTTGTGAAATATAGCTGCCATGGGTCAATTCCTGGGCCATCTGATTGAATGTTGGCATGAATGTATAGTCCCAATTGTTCATGTTGATAGTGCTTATATATGCGCCCTCGTCAGTCCAATAGTCTGATGCTATCTCATGTGCAAGTTCTTCTGGTGTTGGCACACCGGCTGCAAGATAATTCATGAGGTTCACATAATTGTAGCCTGCTCCGACAATGTTATCCATGGAACAAACCGTATAATCTGTCAGGGGTTTGTAGCCGTAAAGCCACTCCTGTGTCATCATGATGCATAAGTCCCATGAGGTGATATTTATTGGCCTCCCCAATGTAGTCATGAGGTCATTGGCCAGAGTTGTTATTTCCACCATATCTATATCATCAACCGGGGTTTCGTCAAATACTGCACCACCAGTTCCTCCACCATGGCCGCCATTATCCCAGACAATATTGATTCCAGGGTAATTGGCAAGGCACCAGTTAAGGAATGTAACATAGGTATCCGGGTCACCGAGATTGGGTTCGTCAGAGATTCCAAGTTCTGCCATGGTATATGATGTGTATCCGCCGCCTCCCACGTCCGCTACTCTGACCTCGGCAGGGCCGGTGTCATCATCAAACAGGCAAAGGGACCAGTGGTTCGCGCTGGAACCGCCAGTTACCATCTCATTGGCGTCTGCTTCCAGTAAGTCCTCTATATCGGAGGCCTCCCCATTGCAGACATAGATGTATGCCCAATCCTTTGTCTCGGCCCTGACAGCTCCGTCCAAAGTTATGGCAGGCCGGCCTTGCACCTCATTCTTCCGGGCAGCATCATAGGCCAGATATTCCCTGGTTGTCCTGTAATCAAGTACCTCTGCAAAGGAGAGCTGCTGATTGCCTTTTTCTTGAACAAAGCGGCCATCAACTAGTTTGAACAGGGATTCACCTTCGGTATGATATGAACGTTCGAACATAATGTAAATGTCTCCATTTGAATAGGTGATATGGGGCCTGACATATCCCTCGAATGTTTTGATGACCTCCCAGTTCTCGCCACCGTCGAGGCTCACCATGTAATGTGAAAGGAATGTTCGGTATGCTGCATCGCCCATCACCATGTGCAAAGTACCGTCAAGCTCAATGCTGGAAACCCTACTGGGAACCATGCCTTTCAGCTGTATTTGATTGCCATTGATGTACAAGGCCTTATCATCCAGGTCTCCGTGGATGGCAAATGTATTATCGCCCAGAACAAGCTGGTCTTCAATAACCTGGCCAAATATATCATTTGAAACTTCAATCTGAATTACCTGGGAACTATCAATCCCCATACTCACAAAAGCCATTCCAGGCAAAATCATGGAAAATGCCACAACAACAGCTAAAACAAATTTAAAATCTGACCACCTTTTCATTTTATCCCACCATAAGGTAAGTTACATAATTGTTAATAACCTACTTAAGAGTATCTAGATTCCACTGATTAGAGTATATATACTTGCCGAAAAGCAGATATATAATAATTTGGAATTTTACAGTTTATCCCAGCACTTTCCTAATAATTTCCATTGCCTGGTCTATTTCTTCTTTTGTGATGACCAGTGGTGGAGCGAAGCGAATTGTGGTATCATGTGTCTCCTTGGCCAGAAGACCGTTGGATTTCAGGGCCTCGGTGTATTGCCTGGCATGTCCTGCCTCTGGAGTTAATTGAATTGCAATAAGTAGACCGCGGCCGCGAATGTCGCATAATTTATCAGAGTTCATTGCCTCAAGCTGGTTCATGAAATAGGCACCCATTTCCTGGGCTGCAATATCCAGCTTTTCATCAATAAGAACCTCAAGGGCTGCTGTTCCAACAGCACATGCTAATGGATTACCGCCAAATGTTGAACCGTGATTTCCTGGCTTCATGACGTCCATAACTTCCTTTGAGCCGATTGCACCGGACACTGGCATGAGTCCTCCGCCAAGTGCCTTTCCCACCAGAACTATGTCTGGTTTTATGCCATCATGCTGGAAGCAGAACATTTTTCCGGTCCTGCAGAAGCCTGTCTGAATTTCGTCGGCAATCAGAAGAACATTGTTTTCAGCACAGATTCTGCTTACCTCTTTGAGATAGCCATCATCTGGAACTATAACTCCAGCCTCGCCCTGAATTGGTTCAACCAGGAATGCTGCAGTGTTAGGTGTGATTGCAGCTTCAAGCGCAGCTAGGTCATTGTATGGTATCATTTTGAAGCCTGGTGTGAATGGGCCAAAACCGTCGCGACTTCCCTCATCAGAGGAAAAGCCAACAATTGTGGTTGTTCGGCCGTGGAAATTATCCTCACAGACTATTATTTCTGCCTGATTG
>DAOVXH010000128.1 GCA_030636255.1 Methanomassiliicoccales archaeon | reverse complement strand
GGGCTGCCAGCTTCAGATAGTTAATCTCGAGGAGTCAATAATAGATGTGCTCAAACTGGTGGATATTGTTTCCTTCAGAGAGGCCATGAAAGAACATTCAGATGACTATGACATAGCCATCATTGAGGGTTCCATAACCAGGCCCATGGATGTTGAGAGGATTAAGGATATAAGAGCGAAGGCAAAAATCCTCATAGCAATGGGTGCCTGTGCTCATCTGGGCGGCATCCAGAGACTTGGCAATCAATGGACACCTGAAGAGAATAAACAGGAAGTATATGCCAGGCATCCAGGCGCGGAACATACCAGTGACGATAATCCTCTCTTTGAGAAGCCAATACACAGAGCAGTGGATGAAATAGTAAAGGTGGATGCAACCATACCTGGCTGTCCCATTGACAAGAATGAATTTGCCAAAGTATTGATAGCACTATTGACTGGCAGGAAACTGCCTATACCGGACTATCCAGTATGTGTGGAGTGCAAGAAGAATGAAAATATCTGCATGTTTGAAATAGGTAAATTTTGCATGGGCCCCCTGGCAAGAGCGGGATGTAATGCACATTGCCCCACTACTGGCAATGAATGCGAGGCCTGCCGTGGATTTGTTGACAATCCCCATGAAAAGGCACACACTGAGGTACTGGTGAAATACGGCCTTTCTGCTGAAGATATGATGCGTAGAAAATCTATGTTCACATATCGATATATCGAAGAAGCCAAAGGAGGTGAGTAAATGGGAGACATCAATATTTATGTAGAGCATTTGACAAGGGTTGAAGGGCATGGAAGCATAGTACTCAATGCCAAGGACGGTACAATCGAGAAAGTTCAGTGGCAGGTTACCGAGGCTCCAAGGTTCTTTGAGAGCTTTGCAAGAGGCAGAACCCATTATGAGATGGCTCATGTAACTTGCAGAATTTGTGGAATATGTTCAATTGGCCACACCGAAGCATCCCTGAAGGCCACAGAGGCTGCAATGGGCATCCAGTTATCCGAACAATCTGAAATTCTCAGAAGAATGATAAAGGCTGCGGAAAATCTCCAGAGCCATGTGCTTCATGTTGGATATCTGATTGCACCGGACCTTCTGGGCGTAGGAAGTGTTTTCCCACTAATTGAATCACATCCTGATGCTGTGCTGAAGATAGTAAGTTTGCACAGGCTGGCCAATGAGATGTCAGACCTTCTTGCAGGACGTACGGTTCATCCCACAAACATGATACCTGGCGGTTTTACATCGATACCAACCGAGAAGCAGCTTAAGGCACTCAAGCAAAAATTGATAGATGCTGTGCCAACCTTCAATGAAGTAGCAGAAATAGTGCTGGCCAATGCCGGAGGACTTCCAAACTTCACCCGGGAAACCGAGTTCATTGCCTTAACCAGTGATGACGAATATGCGATATATGACGGCATGATTGGCTCAACCGATGGCGGAAAATGGCCTATTGAACAATATCTGGACATCACAAATGAGTTCATTGTTCCACATTCAACAGCAAAGTACACAAAACACAAGCGCGAGAGCTACATGGTAGGAGCACTGGCAAGGTTCAATCTGAACTATGACAAACTATCTCCACTGGCAAAGCAATGGGCAGGCAAGTTCGGTCTTTCAGCAGTCTGTCACAACCCGTACATGAACTCCGTAGCCCAGTTAATTGAGTGCTTCAATGATGTTGAGACCACAATCGGCTGGATAGACCAGCTTCTTGAGAAAGGACTGGACCATGACAATATAGTTGCCAAATACGAAGTGAAGGCAGGTACTGGAGTCGGCGCGGTTGATGTGCCCCGTGGAATTCTATTCCATGAGTACACATATGATGACAAGGGCATTTGCACCAAGGCAAACTGTATTATCCCAACCAACCAGAACCACAATAATATCAACCTGGACTTCCAGGCATTTGCACCAACAATCATTGACAAGCCAGAGAAAGAAATAGAACTACTTCTGGAGATGCTTGTAAGGGCATATGACCCGTGCATTTCCTGCTCATGTCATTATCTGGATGTCAAGTGGAAGCGCTGAACAAAATAAAATGGAAGAGGTAACTTTTTAACCTCTTCTCCTTTTCATATTTTCATGACAAATAGAGTGGCAGTTATTGGCATCGGCAATATCCTAATGGGCGACGATGGCGCAGGTGTTAAAGTTCTAAATCTATTGCCAGACAATGTCAATAAAATAGAATTGGCCACTGGTGGCATGACTCTTTTGCATGAGCTTGAAGGCCTGGATAAAGCAATTATCTGTGACGCTGTTGATTTTGATGGCCAGCCTGGTGAGGTTCGTGTGTTTCGACCTGAAGAAGTAGATTCCATTAAAACTCTGGGATACTCATTACATGACATTGACATACTGAAGGTTCTGGAACTGGCAGAGAAATTGGGCCAATTGCCTGAAGTGGTGTTCATTGCAGCAATCCAGCCAGTCAATATTTCCTTCTCCGAGGAATTTTCACCGGAAGTGGAAGCAGCACTTCCAGAGCTGGCTTCTCAGGTCATGAAACTGGTGAAAACAGCGTGAAATTATTTATCTGGCAATCGCATATCCATTATCATGAGAGGCAGAGAAGAAATCCGTGTGCGATACATCGAAATTGACCAGATGGGCGTTGTGAACAATGTGAATTATTTCCGCTGGCTGGAAGAAGGCCGGGTTGAACTTCTCCGGAAAATGGAAGTGCCAATGATAGGAATTGAAAAAGATGGAACATTTTTAATGATTGTTGAGACTCACTGCAATTACCTGGCCCCGGCAAGATATGACGAGCTTATTCTATTGGAAACCTGGGTTAGCCATGTTGGAACAAAGAGTATTAGATTCGATTATCAGATAATCAGAATGGACAGGAGCGAGGTGATAGCCAGGGCTCATTCAGTCCATGTTTGCACTGATAAATCTGGAAAATCAAAGTTAATTCCCCCAGAATTAAAACCTATTTTAGAGAAGGCAATGGAAGGTGATGCAGAATGACATTTGAACCACTGGACCCTGGAAAAGCGCTGAGTTTTTTATCGCATCCAGTAACAATAATAACAGCCAATGATGGCAAGCTATGCAATGGAATGACCGCTGCCTGGGCAACTCAAATATCAATCGACCCGCCAATTCTCTGCGTTTCCATTAGCCCAAAACGCTATACCTGGGAAATGTTGGAAAATCTGGAATATTTCGGAGTCTGCCAGCTTGCTGAAGGTCAAGAAGATATAGGCATGAAATTTGGAACTAAAAGTGGTCGTGATTTAGATAAATTTGAATTCATGGGCCTTGAGCCGTTCATGGGCGCCCATGATGTACCGCTAATTCCTGGCTCACTTGCTGGTTTTGTGTGCAAGAAAACCCATCAAACAGAGCAGGGAGACCACTGGGCGCTGTTCGGCGAGGTTGTGGAGGCCTGGCAGGGCAGCGAAGCAAAGCCGCTCAACTGGCACAGGTCAAAATTCCTGGAGTAATATGAATTTTGATTTACTAAAAAACAGAAAGATTGGTCTCTTGGCAATCATTGGCCCAGCATATGCACTTATCTCAATTGCAGTGGCCATTATGCTATCTCCGTGGTTCAGCTGGACAAACAATGCAATCAGTGATTTAGGAGTTCACGAAGTAGCGCCGATATTCAATATCTCACTGATAATTAGCGGCATAATGTGCATGTTCTTTGCCCTGGGCGTTATAATGACTATCAAGCACAGACTGGGAAAAATCGGAATGCTTATGGTGTTCATGGCATCAATATCACTTATCGGCATAGGTGTGTTTCATGAAAATATCCGACCCTGGCATTATATTTTCTCGGTGGCATTCTTTGTTCTGCTATTGCTGGCATGCATGGTCATGGGCTATTATTTCCTGAGAAGAAAATCAACCCGATATCTGGGAATAGCCGCCTTTGCAGTTGCAATTATCGGAATCATTGGCTGGGCAATCAACTGGGGCCCTGGCATAGCCATTCCAGAAGCATTGACCTTTGTGCCTGGGAGTGTGTGGTTCGGGATGCTGGGGGAGTGGTTTTATAAAAGAAAGTAAACGGATTGCGGACTCAGGGGGACGAGTGAATTGAAAATTCACGAGTACGCTGAGTTAAGTATTTCTTAATTAAAAAAAGAAATACGGACTCAGGGGGAATTTCGAAAAACTGGCGAATGCCAGCTTTTTTCGAACCCCCGTCAAAGGCTCCGAAGGCCCTCAGGATATCCTAGCTACCCTATGAGTCCACTATAGTGCCATTGGCAAGGACTAATTAACCATTTCGGAGGTTTATAACCCACTCCATCGACCAATCTTGACTTATTTTCAAGTAAAAAGCTTCAGCCCTCGCTTTGCATAATCATTACCCAATCGATAATAGCCAGTCTTTTGATGATACTTTGCCATCTTGAGGTTTTTTACTGCCTCGGTGATATCGTCGCCCAGCGTGGTTTCATCAATATTTGTTTCCAGCTTCTTGATATTTGTATTCAAATCTTCAAATTCTGTAAAACGTAAATTTATCATTTCTGTGCATTGGTCTATAAGTTCCTGGGCATCCAGCATGGCTCCGGTGTCCAGCATCAACCTTGCTCCCTGGATAATACCTTCAACCTCGGAGAATTCTATTCCTGTTTCCTTGCCTTGCTTGACCTGCTTCTCAAGATGATCTATTGTATCCTTGGCCTTTTTCAGGTCATTTTCTCCAGGCTCATCACCCAAGCCAATCACTGCTCCAACGACATCATATTGTAAGTATATGACTAAAAATGTTTTGGTTAATCAAAGTAATTTGGTCAAGCTCTCCTTGAGCTTGTCCAGGTATTCTTTTCTGTCTTCCAGGGCCTTTTCCTTCTTTACCAGTTCTTCTTCCTTGCGCTTGAGGTCTGCTTCCAGTGCTGATATTTTACCCTTATCGGCCTTGTGGTCCTTTTCCCGGACGCCCAGGGTCTTTTCCTTGGTACTCAGCTCTTTTTCCTGCTTCTTTAGTCGGTTGATTTCCTTGGTAATGCTGGCTTTTTCATTCTCCACCAGCTTATTGACACGCTCACTTATTATCTCTTCCACGTCCACAGCTTTCTGGCTCTCCATTTCAATCTGTTTCCAGACCTCAGCAGCCTCTGTCTTCTCCACCATTAGGGCTTCCATGTCCTGGTCTACCTGTTTTCGGCGGACATCATGCTCATCCTGCATCTTGCGGTTCTGCTCGGCCATCATGATGGCATCGCGTTCCCTCTTTTCTGTTTCTTCTTCTTTGGTCTTTAATTCGGTTTCAATATTGGATTTGAGCTTCTCCATGCGCTGGTTCTCTATTGTTAATTTCTTCAGGGTCTCCTGGCTGCGCTTTTGCTCAACAGACTTTCCATACTTCATGAGAGCCATTGCAGATTGCTTCATTTCATCTACTTTGAATCTCTCTTCCTTCAGCATGTCCATTTCCGCTTGACGCTTATCCATCTCTTCTTCCAATAGCCGGCGCATACGATTGAGGTCTGCCTCGCGCTCACGCAATTCCTTCTGCTGGCCCTCTATTTCTTTAACCTTTTGTGGCAGGTCACCCTTCATCTTGTCCAATTCTACACGTTCAGTTTTAATCTCTTCGAGCCTGGCATGAAGGTCTGTCTCCATCTGATTTAAATCTCTTTCATGGGCAGCCAGTTCTTCTTCCCTTCTGGTAATGATTTCAGCACGAACCTTTAGCTCTTCGGTTTCCTTGGCCATCTTTTCTATGTTGGTGTCCAGCTCTTTATCACGTTCT
>DAOVXH010000141.1 GCA_030636255.1 Methanomassiliicoccales archaeon | reverse complement strand
TTGTCCCGTTCATCAAAAGAGATGTTTCGTTTCATGATACCGAATTATCAATAATATATTTAAGCTTTATCTATGATAAATTGATGATATCTTATATTATATGATATTTTATTTAGGTTATCTAGATATACTATAGGTATATTTGTGGTATTGATACTATGGCGAAGCGCGAGATAATACTAATTGACGAGGATCTTTGCAATGGCTGCGGTCAGTGCATTCCTAATTGCCACGAAGGTGCATTGAAGATTATTGATGGAAAAGCAAGACTTATAGGCGACCTTTTCTGCGATGGTCTGGGTGCATGCATTGGACACTGCCCGGAAGGAGCAATTTCTGTTGAAGTAAGGGAAGCTGTACCCTATGACGAGAAAGTGGTCATGGAAACAATAGTACAGAAGGGGCCCAATACAATTAAAGAACATCTCCAACACCTGAAGGACCATAATGCAATAGACCTAATGAATCTGGGAATTGAGTATCTGGAAGAGAATAATATCCCTGTGCCAGATGGTTTCAAGAAAGAGGAAGAAACATTAGCCTGTGGGTGCTGCGCGGACGAGGTCAAGACCATAGAAACAGCAACATTTACTGTTCCTAGTCAGCGAAGGACATCAAAGCTCGGAACATGGCCAGTCCAGATACATTTAGTTCCTGCCAGTGCACCGTTCCTCAATGGCGCGGATATTGTTGTTGCAGCGGACTGTGTGCCATTTGCCTATCCAGAGTTCCATGAGGACTTTCTGAAAGATAAAGTTGCACTTGTGGGCTGCCCCAAACTGGATGATACAAATGCCTATCTAGAGAAGCTTACAGCAATATTCCAGCAGAACAAAATCAAATCTATAACTGTGGTTCATATGGAGGTGCCATGCTGTTTTGGACTTCGGCGCTTGATTGATAATGCCATAGCCCAAGCAGGGAAGCAGATCTCTATTACAGATATCACAATAAGTACCAAGGGTGAAATTCTAAAAAGGGGGAATTAAATGAAAATATTAGAAGTAAAAAAGGCAGAGACATCGGACACACCACACAAGGTTGATGTGAGGCCGTTAATCAGCAATCCACACATTTCCACAGTCCACATAACACTGGAGCCATCAGAATCTCTTAAAAAACACATAACACCAGTGGATGCCCTTTTCTATGTGCTGGAAGGCAATCCCACCATAGAGGTCGGCCAGGAACAGCAACAGGCAGGACCAGACACCATTATTGAAAGTCCTGCCAGGATACCGCACAATATAATGAATAAGACTGAAAGCCGGGCTAGAATACTTGTAATGAAGGTTCCAAAGCCCATTGAACAATCACAAATATTATGATTAGTATGTATTAGAAAATTAGGAGTGAGAAAAATGTTTTGTAACCAATGTGAACAGACAGCCAAAGGAGAAGCTTGCACCGTTAGCGGTGTTTGCGGAAAGAACGAGGACATCCAGAGCTTGCAGGAGAGCCTGGTGTACAGCCTGAAGGGCGTGGCAGCATATGCCTATCATGCCAGAGAGCTGGGATATAAGGATGAGCAGGTAGATGCTTTCATGCATGAGGCACTTTTCAAGACCTTGACCAATGTGGACTTCAGCCTTAATAGCCATGTTGGCCTGGTACTAAAATCCGGGGAAATGAACCTCAGGGCAATGGAAATTTTGGACAAGGCCAATACCGAGACATTCGGTGTGCCAGAGCCAACTGCTGTCAAGAGTGGAACAGTGAAAGGACCTGGAATTCTTGTGACTGGCCATGACCTGGGAGACCTTTACGAGCTACTGAAACAGACCGAGGGAACAGGCATCAATATCTACACCCATGGTGAGATGTTGCCCACCCTTGCGTACCCGAAGCTCAAGGCATTCAGCCACCTGAAAGGCAATTATGGGGGCGCATGGCAGAAACAGAAGACCGAGTTTGATGAATTTGGAGGGCCAATACTGGCAACCACCAATTGTGTGCTAATTCCAAAGGATTCCTACCGTGATAGATTATACACCACTGGCATAACCGCAATCGATGATGTGAAACATCTTCCAGACAGGAAAGATTACTCTGAAATAATTCAGCATGCCAAGAACATCGGCGACCTTCCAGAAAGAGAAGGAAAAAACCTCATGACCGGATTCCATCAGAATGTGATTCTGGAACTGGCCCCGAAAATAGTGGAGGCAGTGAAGGCAGGCAAAATAAAGCACTTCTTTGTCATTGGAGGCTGCGATGGTGCAAAGGCTGGTCGTAATTATTTCACTGAACTGGCAAAGCTTGTGCCAGATGATTGCGTCATCCTGACTGTGGGCTGCGGCAAGTACAGGTTTAATGACCTGGACTTCGGAGATATCGACGGAATACCAAGACTTCTTGACATGGGCCAGTGCAATAATGCATTCTCTGCAATTGAGGTTGCCAAGGCACTTGCTGAGGTCTTTGAATGTGGCGTGAACGACCTGCCACTGTCCATAGCGCTCTCGTGGTTCGAGCAGAAGGCTGTTGCCATCCTGTTCAGTCTGCTGCATCTGGGCGTGAAGAATATCCGCATCGGTCCAACACCACCAGCCTTTGTAACACCAAATGTCTTCAAGGTATTGCAGGACAACTACAACCTAATGCTTGTAGGCGACCCAGCCGAGGATATGAAGGCAATGCTGGCTGGCAACTAATTAAAATTTTCCTTTCGGGGGGCCTAGGCTCCCCTTAATTTTTATTTATATAATTTTACTCATCTCACTTTCAAGGTGACTGAAATGCTTTGGCTCAAAGGCAGTTGGGTTTGCCGATAGTACCAGATTATACCCCTTTTGAACCACATATTCATTGAGCTTCTGCAGGAAGTTCATCAGGGACTGGAATGAATTGTGGGTTACTAAATATTCAAACCCTTCAAACAGAAGAACCCCATCTTCATGGCCGTCAATAAAGTTCAGGGCCAGTGAGTACAGCTTCGGCAGGTCTCCTGGTTTAACATACTCATCATTGAAATTTGGAGTATCATGAGTTGCATTGGCAACCCCCAGGGCAGATGGTGGTAAATTATCAGGAACCATCTCGTTCATTGTGAGCCAGATTACCTGCTGCTTGCCAATCTCATATCTTTCACGTATTATTTCAGGCGATGTTCTGGCAATGATGAGGGCAGGCCGGTCATTGGCAATCTCTCTCTGAACCATTTCATAACATCTTGCTGGTTTTGGCTCTTTAACAAGATATGACATTCGCGGACTCATATGAACCTCCAGAATAGGCTCTTCTTCTGTAAGTCCAATGACGGGTTTTCCATCATCAATCTCTATTATATCGTCCTGGACCAGGGCTTCTTCAAGCTCTGTTATTTTTTGCTCGATTTTTCTTATTGCATCTACAGATTTGGTTTTTGCAACTATCTGGACCTCATGGGATGAATATCCTTTTGTGGCCATCTTCAATACCTCTTCCCAGGTATTCACTAGTGCAACATGATAACCCCTTGCATACTCCAGACTCTTTTCTATCTCCTTTTTATCGACCATAAGTTCAATTGGGTATCGGGGTTTGGATATTAAGAATTATTGTTTTAATTTGCCTTTCTGGTTAATTTGGCCCCGTATGATCTTTGAGGCAGAAATTGGTTCCCCGTTTTCAGCCAGTACCATATCAATGACTATAATTTCCAGGGGTTTGAGGCTGTTTCTTGCCCTGACTTCATTAATTTTTTCTGCGCCTCTAACTGTTTCCTGGGAAACCACAATCGCTTCGAAGTTGCCGTTTGCAGCCCGGCCCATTGGATCATCCAGTGAAAAAACAAAAAAAGGTTTATTACCAGCCATCTGGCCCATTACATTGTTTAGATTTTGAAGCCTAGTTTCATAATCCTGCAAAGGTACTTTTCTGGAGCGGCTTGCCATCTTGTCGGTGGTGAGGCCAATATAAATCTCATCTCCCTCTTCAAAGGCTTTTTTCAAAAGAGCCAGATGTCCATCATGAATGACATTGAATGTTCCGCCCAGGCAGATTCTTCGGGCCATTACCCGCCTCCACCAAGAAGAAGAGTAACAAGCATGAGGCCCATGGCCAGTGCCATTAGCATATAAAGTTGATTTCGCTTTCTTTTCAGCATTGCATGATGCTCGTCCTTGCATCTGTCATTGCAATAAGGGTCATCTATGTTTACGGCCTTTCCGCAGTTTCTGCAATGCTTGTGCTGTAGAAGTTTATCTCCCATGCTATCTTATCCTACTATGGCGGCATTCAGTTTTAGCAAATAGGTTTTTCCCCTTGCCAATTATTGTTTACTAAGCCACGAAAAATTTCACTTCATTGACATTCTTTACAACCCCAAGGCTAAAAAGCAATTTTTTGATATTATCAGCCTGGCCAGATATGAAAAGAACATCACAACAAGTTTTTGTTCTTTCATTGAAATCAGTGTGCATAAATGACTTGATTAATTCCATATTGCCGTGCCTTACTTTTGATACTTCCGTTTCAACAGAATGGTCATAGAGGGTTATTATCACACCCTCCACCATTCCATCCATTTTATCTATGTCCAGCTTGGATTTCTTTAGCATTCTAATGCTGTCCCTTATCAGCTCAGAGCGATTGGAATATCCAATATCCTTTGTAAGCTTGTCAATATCTTCAGCCAGTTCCTTCGTAGAACTGAATGAGATTATCTCATTTACATTCTTTTTTGAAGCCATCAATGTCCACCATGAGCCATAAATTTAACCAGCCACATCAGTACAATGCCAACCACGAACATTGTGAATGCCAGTACTGTTTTCCATGTATTGGTTTCCTTGTGCAGTTCTGGAACCAGATCCGAGGCAGCAATGTAAAGGAATCCGCCGGCTGCAATTGGCAGAATGTATCCCTGGAACTCGCCCATATGTGGTATGAAGAAATAACCAATCACGCCTCCAATCAATGCAGTCAATGCAGTAATTAAATTGTAAAATAATGCCTTCTTCTTCTCAATGCCACCATATACCAGCACTCCGAAATCTCCAATCTCCTGAGGTATCTCATGCATTGCCACAGCAATACTGGTTATGATTCCCAGTTCAATACTTACCAGGAAGCTGGCTGCTATTATCAAACCATCAATGAAGTTGTGAATTCCGTCGCCAACCAGGTTAATGTATGCAAATGTGTGAATCTTGCAGTCCTTCTTGTGACAGTGTCTCCAGAACAGCTTTTCCAGAATAAAGAAAACCATAAAACC
>DAOVXH010000149.1 GCA_030636255.1 Methanomassiliicoccales archaeon | reverse complement strand
GGAGCCCTGGGAGCATCCACAACACAACTCGACTGGTGGGTAGATGTACAGGCAGGTAAGCCAGAAGGTATTTACTTCGCAACTATCACAATAACAATTGATAGTTGAGCGTGATGGATAAAAAATAATGGGGAATCTAACGGTTCCCCAAATTTTTGATTTGTGAATTAATTCCTGGCAACTAATCTTATTCATTTACCATGGCCTTGATTAACTCAGCCAGCTCATCCACAATAATCTTATTGGACTTATCTCCAAATTCCTTGTTGGCCAGCTGTGGGTCGCCCATTACTCCGTCTGGGAAGTATTTTTCAGAGTCTGGTTCAACCCGGTAGGGTGGAAATTCAGGGTGGCATGGCTTTGCAGTGCCCTTCACCAGGTCCGGCCGGATTGCCATTACTCGGGAGGTTTCTATCATGCCAGCATGTCCGTCCTTTGGTGGTATTTCAATCTCTTCCATGGCATAGGCAATATCATAGTCCGAGAGAACCATTAATTTCATATTCAAATCTTTCACTACCTTGCTGGCTGCAAGTTTAATGGCAGACATATGAAGTCTTCCTGCATGACCTGAGAGCACCACAATGTTCCTGAAACCGGTTCGATAAAGCTCACGAAGCACATCATCAACTATCATTTCCAGGGTTTCAAATCGCAGGGTTATTGTGCCGGGAAAGTTCCTTGTGCTGGAACACTGGCCGTATTTCATTATAGGCAAAATGTACACATTGTCAAGTTTTTTTGCAACTTCTTCGGCTACATATTCCGGCTGCAGGCAATCTGTTGATAATGGTAAATGTGGGCCATGCTCTTCCACAGCACCTATTGGAAAAATTGCCACTGACTGGCTATTGATTTTCTCGCCTACTTCCTTGCTGGTCATCTCCTCAAACTTCATGTCAACACCTATTGCATCATTTCTTTTATAGATTTAACATCCTCTTCTGCTCCAAGTTGCTGGAATATTGCCAGTGATTTTTGCAGATATTGTGTTCTCTTCTCACCATGAACCTGGGCCAGTCCACGATATGCCTCTGCGACCTGCCAGTTGAACTTCAGGTATTCGGCCAATTCCAGGCATCTTTCATAATATCGCCTGGCTTCGACATTTTCGCCCTTGGAACGATGAACATCTGCAATATTGCTATAGAGAATTGCCACTAATTTTTTGTCACCCAGCTTTTCAGCCAGTTCAAGGGCCCTGGAATATCGTTCAAGGGCTGTGCCATAATCCCCGGATTCCCAGTCCAGAATTCCAAGGTTGTTCAGTGCCCTGGCTATGCCACTTTTGTCTTTTCCAGAGTTTGAAATTTCAAGGTCTGTTTCATGAGCCTCTCTTGCACTTTTTGACTTTCCCAGTCTCCAATGGACAACCCCCAGGCCGCCGTGGATTTCTGCAAGTAAGTTTTTATTGGTGGAATCTGAAAGCAAGTCAAGGGCCTTTTTGAATATATTTCTGGCGTCTGCCAGCTCGCCTTTTCTATACAATATTGCGCCTTCGCGACGAAGTATTGCAGCTTCCTTATCAATATCTTTCAATTTAGTGGCCAGTTCAAAACATATGCCATAATATTCTGATGCTCTGTCCCAGTCTCCAATTAGGTCAAAGGCCGAGGCAATGAGGAAATTAATATTGTATTCTTCTTCTGGATTGTTATAATTGTCTGGTAACATGTCTGCAAGATACAGAATCTCATCAACAAAGCCCTGGCTGAGCCATTGCTGGCCCCCTGCAATAAAGTTCATTGTTCCTGACTCAAAGTCCCTGGCCTTTAGAAGATGAAATGTCTCTTCAACTTCGTCATCCGGCCCTGATGAGTGGGCATTGTAGAACTCGGCGACCTGTTCATGTCTGGACTCCCTTTCCCCAGGTGCCTGTCTTGAGTAATAAAAGTCCCGAACAAGATTGTGCATATTCCAACCGCCAGCATTGAAGATTATGCATTTTTTCTCAAGATTTTCCAGGGTAACTATGTCCTCTGAATCATCAACCAGGGCATCTGAGCCAGCTGGATGCCTGAAAACCGATAGCAAATGCAAAAGCACATTTTCCCTATGAGATAAATTATGATAAATCATTCTGGCCAGCATGTCTTCTATATCTTCTCCAGGAGTGTCGATGCCTGTTCCCACAAGCTTGAGATATAGGGGGTGACCGCCTGCTTGCTGAACTATTCTTGACAAAGCCAATTCATCAATGCCACGACCTCGAAGCAATTCATTGCTATCTTCATCATTCAGTGGGGCCAGTGTCATCTGGATTGTTCTTTCGTCTGTCAATTTTTGCTTGAAGTTCATTATATCTGGAATGTCCCGGCCAAGAAATCCGACCTTTAAATTCTCAGAATCTCCAGAGGCCGAGGCCATCATTCTGAGAAGTGACCCAAGGCTGGTGCTGGCATTCTGGCAATCATCAAATATCATAGTGAGTGAAAAATCCAAATCCAGCAGAATATCCCGTAGGTCTGCAATGTCTGGTATCTCCCGGGCCTCCAGGTACCTTTCCATTCTTGTTTTCCCGTGGCGGCTCAAAAATCCTGCCAGATGATTTGCCAGATTACGTGTGCTGCTCCATTCGGTTATGTCAAACCAGAAAATATCTAGGTCCTTGGCCGCACTTGCCACCAGGGCGGTCTTTCCAATGCCTGGCATACCATTGAGAATTAGAATTTTTGCATTGCCGGAAAAGAAATTTTTCATTTCTTCAATTTCTTTTTCTCTTCCAACAAAATTCTCAATTTCCGGAACCTTGATTTCTGAAGCTGCCTTTTTTACTGCTGGTAATTTTAGAGTTCCGTCTGATACCAGCAAGGCCAATCTAGGAAGGCTAAACCCTGTTTTTTCCTGAAGTTCGGAAAGCGAGCCTTCAAAATGTGTGCTATCTGGAAGTCTGGCTGATATTTTCTCGCTGCCAATGTTTACTTTCAGATTCTGGGCACTTTCTTTCCCCTGGATTGTTAAATAATAACATTTTCTGCGACGGCTTTCGCCCTTAACACGGGCAAGATGTTCTTCCACATTATCCTTTGACTTTGCCGCATCCAGGGACATTGAAATATGGCTCCGGCGGACTCCCAGCGCCCTGGAAATTCCAGCCTGGGCAAGGTCCATTGGGGCTGTGTCTTCAGGCGAATATCTGGAATTATCAAGAAGATGCAGTAAAATTGCTTCTTCCACAGTAATCAGCCTCTTCCGCGCCATGGATGGATAATCTCTCTTGTTTTCTTATTCTTTCCGGTGAAAGTCCGGTATTAGAATTGTTTGATGGAGTTTCTGAAAATTTATGAGAATAAACTCCGTACGAACTGGAGTCATAATTGATGTGAAAGCACAGTTCGCGAACTCCGGGAAACTGGAGTCCGATACCAGCGATAAATAATTTACAACATATTTTCAACACAGTTTCTTACATGTCAAAAATAGGTTTATAAGCAAATCGTGACAAAGTGTATCATGCAGACAAAAATCTGCAGGAGGACATAACATGAAGAAAATATGGAAGACAAGGAAAGAAGAAGAGGGTGTTTCGCCTGTTATTGCGACCATCCTAATGGTGGCCATCACCGTGGTACTGGCAGCGGTGTTGTATGTGATGGTAATAGGCTTTACTCCGCCTCAAAATGATGCAAGTGCCGGGTCGTGGAATGAGGTAAAAGCCCTAAATCAAACAGCTGGAAAGGCCACATTTGGTGCTTTTACTGGAAGCATTGAGCCAATAAATCTACGCATCTATGTGAAGGCAAACGGCATTGATGCGGGATATGTCTCATGGGGCAGCAATACTGATCCATCTACAGTTAGTTGGGTAGACGGGCCAGCTGGAGCTACTGTAACATATTATGACTACGACCCTAACAGTGGTAAGATAAACTCTGGTGACTACATTGTATTAAATGGCCTTAACTCTGGAACATCCTATGAGCTTGAGGCATACAATGTTGCCTCATCGTCTATTCTTCCAATGATGGGGGATTCGCCAACCTTCACAACCCCCTAACACTGGCCCTGCCAGAATTTTCCCCACCTGCCCAGGTGGGTTTTATTCTTTTTTTTCTTTCAAAAAATCAAGTATCTTGCACCGGCCAGTCTTTAAATTGGTGATAATGACCTTTGCCGGATCCGGGTGGAAATTATGCATCTTCTGGAATGGTGTCTGGCTCTGCCATGCAGATGCATTTATCATTGTCAGGCCTGCCTGCCTGTTTACAGCGGTTCTGTGAACATGGCCAGTGACGAAAATATCCGGAATCGGGTTGATAATCATATAATCTTTAACTTCCGGGGCCAGGGGAGTCTTTGCGCCATATGTTACTGCCATGTGCCTGCGTTTCAGCATCTCCTGCATAGGCGGCACTGGGTCATCATATTCCACACCTGGAATGGTTGCCACAAGGTCATCAATACTTCTTCCATGATATGATAAAATCTCAACACCGGCAATGCTGAAATAGCATGGGTTTCCCACGAAAGTGTAATTTTCTCCAAAGGATTCTTGAAATTTTTCGGAAATAGCTGGCTGTGGCTCTGCTGGCCTTACTGCATCGTGATTTCCAGGCTGCATGATTATCTTGATATGGTTTGGTATTGGCTCCATTAGCCTGGCTAATTCCTCATATTGCTTGTAAATGTCCAATATGGTCAGCTCATCTTCCTGGTTCGGATAAACCCCAATTCCATCCACCAAATCCCCTGCAATTACAATATATTTCACCTTGTTGGCCTCTGGGCCATTGATCCATTCAATAAAACGTTCCCATGCATCAGGCAGAAAGTGAGAACTGCCAACATGGATGTCCGAGAGAAATGCCACTTCTATATCTTCCTTGGAACGCCTCTGGACT
>DAOVXH010000036.1 GCA_030636255.1 Methanomassiliicoccales archaeon | reverse complement strand
TTTTTATGACATCCATCGGGGTAGCGCCCATGGCACTGAAGTATATCTTCAAATAGAGTTTCATTGAATGACCGTAAATCTCATGGGATAAAAAGGTTTCTTCTAATTTTCATCTTCTGGGGCCTCGGCATCCTTCTTCCATTTACTCAAATCAGGTAAGCCATACTCAGTCAGGTAATAATAGCCAGTTCCAAAAAGTGGTGCAAAAATCAACGTGCTCAATATATGATATATCGAAAAAGGAATTTGAGCAATGAGAATCCTTTCAACGCTGGCCCAGGGAATCAGAAGTATTGTCCCAACTACGGTCCAAAGATCATAAATGATTGTTACAACAATAGCCATTCCTGTGAAAACACCAATTCCTTTGATGGTGCAAAGCAGCTTTGGTTTTGTTTTGGTGCCAACATATCCTGCAAACATCATGCCAGTCCATGTGAAAAAAGATATTCCCAGTATAATTTTCCAGCCAAATGCCCCTTCAAGATGGAACGCATAAATGGCCAAATCAGATAAAGCCATGATTGTCAAGGGAATAATAAATGCATATTTCCTCCCCAAAGCAAGGCCAGCAATTATTGCAATAGCCAGTACTGGTTCAATATTGGCATATCCGGCCAGGGCAATGCGCAGGCTCACACCCAGTACAATCAGGATAATTGCCTGATTGATTTTGCCAGTGTCCAAATTCATGCCAGATTTCTTTTTCACCATGTACTTTCCTCAAAGGACCATTCCATTACATCCCCATCTTGAAGCACATACTGGCTTGCGCCTACATATGCAAAGTCATCGTTCACATACCAGAACCAGTAATAATTGCTGGTGTCATCAATTCCTTCCACAGTTGAGCCAGTACTTACATTATTGATTCCGTTTATAAGAACTCCCCAGTCATAATCGGTGATATCCAGGTTCTCATAGCCAACCATTTCTTCTAATGCACCCAGTGCAGTGTAATTATCTGTGATAATGGTTTCAGAAATTACTGTTTCATTTCCATAATTTAACTTGACTGTCACGCTTATGCCAGTCATTTCCACTGCCCCGCTTGGCCCCTCGGAAACCATAAATGCAAAATCCAGGGTTTGACCGTCCCTGACAGGAGCAAGTTCATTTCTGGACTGGAAGGTGTTAGCAGTCAATGGCGCCTGGGTTCCGTTTATGGAATATCTCCACCATCTATCCTCTGAATCAGACAGTCCGCCAACAGAGCCATTATTTTTTACGTTTCGAATACCATCAAAATATAGAACCCCCTCAATGCTTCTTTCCTTGTCAACATTATTCGGCCCAATTGCCTCATCCAGCAATCCCGGAACGCTATTGTTAACCGTTGTAACATTGAACCATTCTACTGTGCCATTCCCATAGTCAATTACCAGGGTAGCCGAAATCTCATTGGGGTTAATATCCGGCTCCATTAACTTGTTCATTACAAGTATTCCGCCTACTGCTGCAATGATGACTATTGCAACCACAATCAATGGTTTTACTCCCAAGCCAGACTTGCTGGCTCCCTCATTTTC
Organism: Methanomassiliicoccales archaeon; assembly: GCA_030636255.1. Lineage (GTDB taxonomy): Archaea > Thermoplasmatota > Thermoplasmata > SG8-5 > SG8-5 > JAGLQM01. Next base: position 10,472 of record DAOVXH010000036.1, on the reverse strand, counting down.
CTCAATCATTCAAACACCTATTGGATAATATATCCAACAGGATACACGCATACTATATTTATTTTATCCAGTTCTGCTATGTAGGGTTGGATGGTAAGTGGTTTTGATATCTGGGGACACGATGCAAATCTTCGCAAACACTGGAAGAACAGAGCACTGGCTTTCATTGTAGATGTAATTATATCCTTTGTACCGGTTTCTATTATCTTTAACTTAATGGATATAACAGATATTTTTCAATTTGGCATAGTAATCAGTACTACTTTTTATCTGAAATCTAGCATACTTGAATCCTTCACTGGCTCCACTATTGGAAAGAAAATATTCAAATTACAGGTCCATGCTGTTGACGGAGGCTCAGTTGTTGGCCGTGCATATTTACGTAATATATCCAGATTATTCTGGTTCATATTGCCGCCTCTTGATTTTGCACTGGGAATGGCTACCAGAGGAGACCCAAGGCAAAGGATACTGGACAGGGTAGCAGGAACAAAGGTCGTTCACAGGGCTGAGAAGAAAAAATATCGACGGCACATGAAGGCACTGGCAAAGGAGCAGGAGGCCCAGACAGAGGAAGAGCCCCAACCGGAAAAATTGGAAGATATATGCCAGGACTGTGGTGGCAAATTAATACTACTGGCCGATGATAAACTTCAATGCGAGAAATGCGGATTGATACAATGAAGATTGCATATCATGAGGAGTTTTTACAGCAAACCCAGGGTTACGGGCATCCTGAGAGCCCGGAAAGACTGGCTGCCATATTGGATTATCTGGATATTCATGAGATACAACCGGAGATGATAATTCCAGAATCCGCAGAACTGGCTGATATTCTGGAGGTGCATTCTGATGAGTACCTGGAATACCTGAAAGGCTTTGGCAGAGGAATGCTGGATGGTGATACTTCTGTATTTCCACACACCTATGAGATGGCCATGCTTTCTGCCGGGGGAGGACTGGCAGCAGCTAAAAATATGCTTGACCACAATGAGCCGAGCTTTGCACTTCTTCGACCGCCTGGCCATCATGCCACAACCAATATGGGCATGGGGTTCTGCTACATCAATAATATCGCAGTTGCAGCCAACTGGCTCAGAAAAAAAATTGATAAGGTGGCAATAGTGGACATTGATGTTCATCATGGCAATGGAACCAATGATACTTTCCTTGAGAGAAAGGATGTACTCTTTATATCAACCCATCAATGGGGCATCTACCCGGGTACTGGCCCATATGATGAAGTTGGCATTGGAGAGGGCGAAGGCCATACTGTGAACATACCTTTGAATTCAAGGTCCGGTGATTCAACTTTCAATGTAGCCAGCAAGAAAATAATTCAGCCAATTTTAAGGGAGTTTCAGCCGGATGCTATACTCATCAGCCTTGGTGGAGATGCACATTATATGGACCCACTGGCATCTTTAACTCTGTCCAGCAAAGGATATCTGGACATGATGAATGACATATCTAGCATTGCCAGTGAGATATGCGATAATCGATATGCTGTTTACCTTGAGGGCGGATACAATGTTCATGCTCTGGCTGAAGTGGTTGGCAGTGCAGTGGGACATTCCCTGGAGCAGAAACCAGAATTAATGTTCACAGAAGTGGCTGACCAGGATGTTAATGGGGCAGAATTTCTTGAGGAAATAATTGCCATGCAGTCGAAATATTGGAAATTAAACATTTGAAGCTCTAATATGGGGAGTTCTAATCACAGTTAATTCACAGCTTATTTAATCAAACACCGCATATTTGTTGAATAATATAGGATATTGCATGACGAATTTACGTAATTCAAACACCTTATAAGTAAATAATATAATAATTACGAAACCTATATTAATGATAGCTTATTCTGGCGCTTTGGTGAATATACAATGCCAGATGATGAAATTGATATTTCAGCTGAAATTGTGGGCTCTGACGAAGAGCCAGTTATGACCGAAGGGGTAGAGGAAATCCCGGTTGAAGAGCCAGTTCAGGAGGTTCCAGTTGAGGAGCCAGTTCCCGAATATGTTCCAGAACCGGAACCAACCCCGGAACCAGTGGAGGAAGTTGTTTATGAGGAGCCAGAGCCAATACCACAGGCAGGCCCCAAGACAATGAACCGCTGGATTGTAGTTGTTGGAGCTTTGCTTATCCAGCTGGCCCTGGGTGCCATTTACTCATGGTCAGTGTTCACACCTATCCTTACAGGAGATGGATTCCGCTTTACAACCACACAGACACAGATGATATTCAGTGCTGGTCTTGTGGTCTTTGCCCTTGTCATGGTGAAGGCAGGTAAACTGCAAGTGGACTGGGGCCCAAAGAAGGTTGCGCTTACTGGTGCAGTTCTCCTTGGCCTTGGATATATCTTGGCCAGCTTTGTTGGCAATTCCTTCATTGGCATGTTCATAACCATTGGAATCATCGGCGGTGCTGGAATTGGTATGGCCTATGTTGTGCCAATAGCTGTTGGCATGAAGTGGTTCCCTGACAAGAAGGGCCTTGTTTCTGGACTGGCTGTTGCCGGTTTCGGATTCGGAGCAACCATCTGGGTGAAGCTTGCAGGCAGCTGGGGAAATTTAATCGCAGACCTGGGCATTCATCAGACCTTCTTCATTTATGGAATAATATTCTTCATAATGGTTTTCATTGGTGCGCTTACAATGGTCAATCCACCTGCTGGATACTCTCCGGCTGGCTACACACCTCCAGAACAAATGGCAGGCGGCAAGAAGGAATACAATTACACACCAAAGAAATTATTCCGCACAAGGGCTGCAAAGAAGCAGTTCTACATGATATGGTCCATGTTCATTTTCGGCGCTCTAGCCGGACTAATGGTCATAGGCGTTATCAAGCTCTTCGGAATAGACGCACTTGTTAACACAGGCAATTACACACTTGCCGAGGCTTCCGCAATAGCCGGAACAGCAATGGCCGTGTTCTATGCCATATTCAATGGAATAGGTAGAATTGTATGGGGTATAATTGCTGACAAGATAGGCACAAAGAAGTCCCTCATGGCAATGTTCTCATTCCAGGCACTTATGATGGCACTGATCTTCGGCATGGGTGGCAATGAATACACATTGTACGTTGCAGCAGCACTTATCGGATTTAACTTCGGCGGTAACTTCTCGTTATTCCCAACAACCACAGCAGAGTTCTTTGGCTCAAAGACAGTTGGCCAGAACTATGGATTCGTGTTCACAGCTTATGGTGTGGGCGGAGTTGTAGGACCAATGATGGCAGGTTACTTCAAGGACTCAGCAGGCGGTGTTGAGGGCTGGGCTCCAGCTTTCATGATTGCAGCAGTTCTCTGTGCAGTAGCTGTTATACTGGCTTACATGCTTAAAGTGCCACCAGCACCCAAAAGGCGCAGAAAGTAATTCTGAGGTGAAACCATGAACGAAGACGCAAAAACAGTAATGGACAATTTAAGCCAGGGCAACCTGGCTTTTATTTCTAAATTCAGCCAGGAACTCCCTAAACATGTTTCAGGGCAGTCACCAAAGGTGGCAATCCTTACATGTGCAGATTCTCGAGTACCGCCGGAACTCATTTTCAATGCTGGTATAGGCGAGATCTTTGTGATTCGAGTTGCAGGGAATGTAGCCTTTGACCCAAGTGTTCTAGGCTCCCTGGACTATGCTGTAGTGAATTTGCATGTTCCATTGCTGGTAATACTGGGGCATACCAATTGCGGCGCAGTAAACGCCTCTGAGGGCGGTCCTGGTGACGATTCTTCCATCGGTCAGATAGTCAATGAGATAAGATGTTGCTTTGGCACGCCAGATAATATAAAACAGAATGTGCTGAGACAGATTGAACTTCTCAAGGAACGGAGCCAGATCATTACAGATGCACTGGAAAAAGGAGAACTGGAAGTCAAGGGTGCAATATACAATCTGGAAGATGGAAAAGTAAACTGGATTTAAAATATGAACTGGCAAACGAAAAGTAGTTTGCCAGCCATTCTTTTAATTTTTTTTTTAAAGAAGGCATCACTTTCTCTTATCAGCACTAACCTTCTTGTCCTTATCTTTCCGTATGCTCTTCTCAATATTGCTGAGCATGGTGGACAAGGCCTTCATGATGTCCCAGTCAGTTACTGTTGAATAGTACAATTCATGCTCGGTTGTCATCCTACCTCTGAGAGTTACATCGCCAGATAGATGGTCTGACCCAGCTTCTTGACTTGTAACATGAATTGTGAATATCTTCGGCGTTACAATCTTGGACACGCGCTTGATATTCTTCTGAATCAATTCATACATCATGTCATATGCATCGGGATCTGCCTCATGCAACCCAGATATCTGAACAAAGACCTGTTCCTCATGTTTGAAACTGGCAATAAGCTCTATAAGGTCATACTGGGTGACAATGCCCACTGGCTTGTCCTTCTCAGTAACTATCACAGATGAAATATTGTTCTTGTTCATCAGAGTAACTGCCTCAACAATCGTCTGCGTTTCAGTAATTGTAATTGGCGGGCTTTTCATTATGCTACCAACCTTTATCTTGGCAGTTATCTGTTCGCCACCAGAATCTCCCCTTGTGGCACGATCCCGCTTGCGGAAGCTGGCCTTTCCAAGGTCCTTGAGTCCGATTACACCTACAATGTTCTCATCGCCATTTGTGACTGGCAATGCTCTCACATCAAGCTTGTACATGATGCTTCTTGCCTGGTCAATGGTGTCCTTCTCACCTATGTGATGTGGTGCTTCGGTCATAATCTCATTGACCTCAATGCCACTGAGAATTTTGAGTGCTGGGATTATATTCACAAGGTCAGTTCTGGAAACAATGCCCACGACTCTTTCCTTGTCTGTGACTGGCACTGCTCTGTATCCAGAGGAAAGCATGGTCTCTGCAATGTCCATAACTGATGCATCCTCATCCACCCTGGGTGGGAAAGCCATGACATTCTCGACCTTTGTGGACATTGGAATGCTCCTTCTCTTTAGCAATGTCTCATAATTCACAAGACCCAAAATATTACCGTCTTCTGATATGACTGGTACCTCGTTAATATCATGTTTCTGCATCTTGCCGATTGCTGATGAAACATCTTCATCCTGTTCTACTGTGATAAGCTTACGGCTCATCACATCACTGGCTTTCATATCCTGAACGCTCTTCCTGCTCATTGTTACACTTCCTCTCTTGTTTAGGTGAGTTCACAGGCAATGGAGACCCGATTATAAAGGTTTCCTGTGTTCCCCCAATTTACTCTTTATCATTGACTGGCATTTGTCCCTGAACTCCTCCAGGGTGCCATTATTGCTTATGGTGATATCTGCATTTTCTAGAGCCTCACCAAGGCCCCATGATAGCTCTCTTTGGTCCCTGGCCTGGAAATCTTCCAGCGCAGAAGGGTCATCCTCTCTTCCCCGGGCCACCAATCTTTGAAATCTCATCTCCGTAGGCGCATCAATGCCTATTACCTTGAGGTCGTCATCAAGGACTGATTTGAACCGCTGAATCTCTGCCAGGCTCCTGGAACCGTCAATGAGTATGTTTCCATCAGACAATCTTTCCAGGGTTCTTTTGGCCCATATATCAGGACCATGTTCTTCCCTCTGGCCTGTTGCAAATCCTCCAATGGCCCTGTCATCATTACCTATTCCTGCTTCCCCGGCAAATAATCGAACCATGTCCCCCATTCTAATGTGGTTGAATCCTACCCTGTTTGCCTCTTGGACGAATATGTCCTTGCCTGAGCCAGGCATTCCAACCAGGATGAGAATCACCAAACATACACCTCAGATTAGCGATCTTTTTTCAAAGTATTCGGGGTCATATTGTCTGAGAAGGCTCATCATGTCCTTGCGCTTCTTCCTGGCCTCGGTCTTTCCCAGAAACAGCTCAAGGGCTTCTGTCATGTTCTCGATGAACATCATTGCCTGCCTGCCATCCAGGTCATCTTTTGTAGCCCCTATTTCTGCCAGCTGTTTGCTTATTGCAAATTCAATTATTGGCGAAATCGGCACAAGCCGCTCTTCAATGTTATCGATAAATCCCTTACTGTCCAATGGCCCACCTCAGGGTCCTCCCGAACTATCCTTAAGAACCTCGTTCTCAAGAACAGTAATAATAGTGCTAAACTACTATCTATAACTATCGTCTGAATTATCATTTGGAATTGGGTAATTTTAAGTAGTTTTCTGGAGATTAACCTACCATGGGAGAGAGAAGGCTTACAGTGCAAGATAGAATAATCATTCATCTTGCTGGCTATATTAGATATGCCCAGGAATTCGAATGCCCGGAGGAAATGTCCCAGGCAGGAATTTCAAAGGCCATCGACAAATCCCGGGCACACACCACCCTGGAGCTCAGTCGCATGAAAGAGTCCAACCTTGTCACTGAAAGATTGGCCCATGTGAAGAATGCCAAATCAAAAAGAAAAACTTATAACCTAACAGCAGAGGCATTGACCAAGGAAAGGCAGATTGCTGAACATATTGAAAGTCTAGAAATTGAGGTCAATGGTTCAGGTGGGTTCAATTTAATGAATGGTAAGCAGATGACTGAAACCCTATTAAGGGAATTGCCAGTGTCCCGGGCAATGGCATTTGATATTGTATTGCGTTCCTCAGGAATAATTAATATGGATGATATTAGAATTCAGCAAAAATTAAAGAGTAATATGCCCATGAAAAACGAACCCAAATTTGTGGACCATTTGGGCAGCATTTCAGATAATACAATCACCCAGGAAAAAGATAATGGCATGACCATGGATGCACATATTCTTAAGGCAAACATTCTCTCGAAGAAAAGCCATCCTGAAGAGGCCCTGGAAATTCTTGAGGCCGTCATAAATGCCAATCCTTCAAACCCTGCCATATCAAGGGCGCATTATTCCAGAGCCAGCATATTCAGAAAGCAGGGTGATTTTTCTTCTGCGCTGAAGGAGATAAACAAATCTATGGCCATGGTCGATGAAGGCCTGATAATTGGCCGATGCCAGATGGAAAAGGCCATGATTCTTTATGGCTCAGGAAACAGTCAGAAATCCCTGGAATTGCTGGACTTAGCTCAAAAAAGCTTTCAACAGGAGAACAGCCAGGTAGATACTCTCAGATGCGGAATAAACCGGGGTGTTATTCTCAAGGGCATGGAAAATATCCAGGAAGCTATAGATGTACTGGAAAGCTCACTGGCTCTGGCAGAAAAGACCAGCATTGACAGGCTGAAGGCCTATGCCCTGGTGAACCTCACAGACCTTCTTAATGAGCAAAAGAAATTTAAACGTTCCAGGGACCTGGCAATGGAGGCCAAGAATATTTTTCTGGTACTAGAAGAACCCCTGATGCTGGCTGCCTCTCTGTTCAATCTCGGAACCGCCCAGGCAGGCCTTGAAGAAAAGAAAGAGGCCATGGTAAGTCTGGACAATGCAATTTCCATTCTCGAGAAAAACGAAATGCTCACATCAAGAACCAGCTGGCTGGAGAGATATGCATCTATTCTTGAAGAACTTGGAGAACCAGAAAAAGCTAAATTGATTTTGAATAAAATTTAACCTAATATTTCATCAACCAGTCTATACGATGGCTTGTTGATTTCCACATAATTTGTAGAATGATGCATTGCCGGATAATCATTTTCCTCTACCAGTTTATTGAACTCTTCAAGGTCCAGGGGATTGCATACCAGTTCCTTGCCAGTTTCTATTTGATGGCCTATCTCTGCCCATAATTCCCTCAGCAAATCCGGGCGCTTTGGAAATGTCTGTGCCAGATTTACAAAATCATTTAGTATCACGCTCTTGGAAATGCCAAATGCCTTGGCTGCCCTGAGATTTATCCGATAAACTGGTTTGTGTATCGTTACATCAGAATAGATTCCCTCATGGCTGCTGGCCTCAATGCTTTCCCATTCCCTGTCCAGCCATTGTTTAACTGCTTCCAGGTCAGAAATAGCATGTCCCGGCCCCATGCATCCCTGATAGACCAGCTTATAGGCATCAGCTATACAAAAACCAGGAAAGTCCAGATAATGTATCCTGACTCTGCCAAGTATCATTTCAACAAGCTCATCATTCATTGAATGGAAATAGACTAACCGTTATTTATACACATTTCTCAATCCAGAAGGGATGGAACTTAAAATCCTGGCCAGAAAATACGCCCTACAAAATGCCCTGGAGTATGACGGCAAGGCCAATCCCGGCTCTGTAATTGGTCGGGTAATGAATGAAAATCCAGAACTACGCAGCCAGGCCAAGGAAGTTTCAAAAGTTTCAATGCAGGTAATTGCCCGGGTTAATTCAATGTCCCTGGAGGAGCAAAAGGCCGAGTTAGAAACCCTGGCCCCTGAACTTCTTGTGAAAGAGAAGAAGGAAATAATCAAGGAACTACCAGCCCTGGAAAACAGTGAAAATGGAGTGGTAATGCGCCTTGCTCCAAATCCATCTGGCCCACTGCATATCGGCCATACCAGAATGGCCATTCTGAACGATGAATATGTGAAAAAATACGGTGGTAAACTAATCGTAAGAATGGAAGACACCAATCCGCCAACAATCCTGCCAGAAGCTTATGACATGATAGAGGAAGATTTGAAATGGCTGGGTGTTGAGTACCATGAGGTAATCAATCAGAGTTCCAGGTTTGATACATATTACAAGTATGCCCAGGAGATATTGGCTCTGGGTAAGGGATACATGTGTGACTGCGATTCCGAGACCTGGAGAAATCTAAAAAATGAAAAGAAGCCGTGCCCTCACCGCGACACTGACCCGGAGACCAATGTCCAGTTATGGAAGGATATGCTGGCCGGTAAATTTGAACTTGGCCAAATATCAATGGTTGTGAAAACTGACATTGAACACAAGAATCCAGCAGTCCGGGACTTTGTGGCAATGCGGATGGTTGAAGAACCTCACCCGCTGACTGGCTCAGATTATTCTGTATATCCATTATACAATTTCTCGGTTGCAATTGACGATTATGAGATGGGCATGACACATGTTCTTAGGGGCAAAGACCATCTGAACAATACTTATAGACAGGAATATGTGTATGAGCATCTTGGGTGGAAAAAACCAGTGTTCATTCACTATGGCTGGGTATCCATTGAGGACACGGTTCTCAGCACCAGACAAATAAAAGCAGATATTCAGGAAGGAAAATACACTGGCTGGGACGATCCAAGGCTGGGCACAGTGGCTGCATTGGCACGCCGGGGAATTCACCCAGATTCAATACGCCAGTACTGGAACGATGTTGGTGCCAAGGGCGTTGATATTAAGTTCTCCTGGGAGAATCTGTATGCGTTTAACAAGGACATGATTGACAAGACCGCAGTACGCCTTTTCTTCGTGTGGAACCCAAAGCCAATAAAAATCATTGGCATTGACAAATTACATTCAAGCGCACCATTGCATCCAGAAAATCCTGAAATGGGAAATCGTGAGACTGAACTTTCAGGTGATATTCATGTTTCCATAACATCTGATGATTTGGAAAATCTAAAGCCAGGTAGTCTTGTACGTCTGAAAGATTTGTGCAATCTGGAGATGATGCCAGACGGTTCATTCAAATACATTGGAAATGACCTGGACGTCCTGAAAAAAGGTGCCAGGATAATTCACTGGGTAGAGCCCGATGCCCCTGAGGCAGAGGTTCATATGCCAAATGGCGAGACCATTAATGGCCTCGTTGAAAAGACTGCCATGGAATATTCAGACACGGTAGTGCAGTTCGAGAGATTTGGATTTGTCAGGCTGGAGATAGGCGACAAGATAAACGCATTTTTCACTCATAAGTAGAATTATTCGATATGCTGAATCTCACCACAATGCGGGCACATAATTTCAATAGGCCGCCTGGATGTTGATATTTCAATGGGGTCGCCGCATTCTGCACAATTAATTCTCTGGCCAGAAGATTCCTGCTGTATTCTTTTTTGTATTGGCCCTGGTCCGGTAGAGACTGGAACCATTCCTTCTTTCTGCATCTTTCTTACTCTGGACCTTGTTCTCAATGCAATGTACAGCGAGAAGAATGTGAGAAATAGCAGGAAAATACTGAACAGCGGTATGTCGCTGATTGTGAGATACCATAGAAGATTAGCCCCATCCTTCACAACAATCACTTCATTGGTTGCTGCTCCAAAATCGCAGCTAGCCATGAACAGTTGGTCTCCCTGGTCAATGCTTTCTGGAATCACGTACATCAGGCTGCCGCTGAGGTCCCCGGTCTGAAGGCTGGCCTGTGGTCCGTTTGCCAGGCCGTATGTCAGTGTAAAGGTTCCTGGAACATCTGCGTCTCCCATGACGATTATGCGGTAATCAATGGCCATTGAATCGCCTGGTTCATAACTAGCTCTGTTGAAGTCCAGTAGAAGAATATAACCTGAGAAAAGGTCTGCACTGTCTGTTCCCTGCACAACCCTTCCGACTCCCAGCAAGGCATAGACTGTGAAATCATAACTTTTGGACGGTGCACTGGGCACTGTGAATGTGA